>JAFQLU010000107.1 GCA_017396465.1 Clostridia bacterium
ATACGAACTGGTTCACGAAATTCAAAACCTTTGTCCCAACAATCAGATGCGGGATATCTTTTTTGAGGAAATTGAATGTGATGACCCGGAAACCTGGCTTCGGCAGCGGCTGGCGGGAAAAGATTTTTCGCTGACGGTGGAGCCTGGCTCCGGAGGTGCCGTCACCATCCATGCACTGGTGAACGGTATGACAGAAAAATTTGTGTTTACGCCAATGGATTGAAAGGACGAACGGTCAATGGATAAAGAAACAGGAATGAACGGCCTGCAGGCAACTGCACGAAAAAAAACGAGAAATCCGGCGATTGAGATTTGCAGACTAGTTGCTTCTGTGTCTGTCATATTTATTCATCAGAGATTCCCGGGAATACTCGGAGAGGTAATGAACTGCCTTGCAAGATTTGCGGTGCCGTTCTTCTTTATTGTTTCCGGATATTTTGCATATCGTGTTGACACGTTGGTAATAAAAAAAAGAGCAGTTAGTGTTCTGAAACTAAATATTTATTCCACGTTGATCTATCTGTTCTGGGAAAGTTATCAGGCAAAGTATGTTTTTGGACAGAGCATAAGCGTGTGGCAGGAGGATGTATTTTCTCAAAAAGAGATAGTTCGATGGATTATCAATTGTGCTAATCCGCTTGCGAGTCATTTATGGTATTTATCGGCTATTTTCTTGTGTTATTTTATATTATACATGTATGTTCGTTGGAATGGAAAACCGTGTCAGTATTTCTCACTGTATATGGCAGGACTGCTTTTGTATGCCGTTCATTTTATGATGAGTTCTTTGGTAACTGCGGCTGACTTCAGTGTGCCTTATATGATTTACAGAAATGTTTGGTTTTTTGGAATTCCTATGTTCTGTTTGGGGATTTTCTTGAAAGAGCATCAGAATAAGATTTTTGAAACATATAGATTATCAAGTAGAATGCTGTTTATGATTGGCGTTTTTGGCGCGGCTTTAAGTGTGTTTCAGTGGGTAGGTACAGGGAGCGTTGAGATGCCTGCTGGAACGCTCATTGAGGTTATTGCCCTG
Source organism: Clostridia bacterium (assembly GCA_017396465.1). GTDB lineage: Bacteria > Bacillota > Clostridia > UBA1381 > UBA9506 > Congzhengia. The sequence continues at coordinate 1,037 of JAFQLU010000107.1, forward strand.
ATGCTGTTGCTTGTTTCCTGCCCTGTTGATTTTGGCACCGGTAAAGTGGCGGCTGCGGTGATTTCCAGACTGGGTGAGCTGTCTACCTACATCTATGTGACACATGTGTTCTGGAGAGATGTATACAACATTTATTGGCAGAAATATGTGATCGGAATTGGAGAAACCGGCAAGGCGTATCTGTCTCCGGTTCTGGTGGTGCTGATTTCGGTTGGAACCGGTGTTGTGTGGCTGATCCTGAAGGCGTCGGCAGAAAAAGTATTGCGGCTGCTGTCGGATTCATCCGGAAAGAACGCAGGCAGATAATCCGATGCAGTGGATCCGCCGGACTGCTGCCCTTTGTACAACAGGGTGCATTCCGGAGCGGGCCATTGCATCTTTTGCTTTGCTTTGCGGCACCGAAGGTGACTTTTGCGTGCGGCCGTGCAAAAAGAACTTCCGACATTTTTTGTGAAATCCTTTCATTTATGGGTTGAATTTGCCTGCCATATGTGATACGATATGGTTGTATCGATACGTGCTCAGTGCGCCTATTCGAAACCCCAAGCACTTTTCCAAAGGAGACAAATTTATGCCTCATACCATTGCTGTTGCCGGTAAGGGCGGTGTGGGTAAGACCACCACCTGCGGCATGCTGATCGATTATCTGTGCAAGAAGAAAAAAGGCCCCGTTCTGGTGGTGGATGCAGACGCCAA
>JAFQLU010000007.1 GCA_017396465.1 Clostridia bacterium
ATCGGCAAGGGCTTCTTCGGAATACTCATTGATGACATGATAAGCCGAAAAAGGTGCTGTCTGATCCATTCGCATATCTAAAGGAGCGTCCGCCTGATAGGAAAAGCCCCGCTCTTCACAATCCAGCTGATAGGAGGAAACGCCAAGGTCTAATACCGCGCCGTCCAGCCCCTCAATTTCCAGTTCCTTTAACACATCACAGACATCATTAAAGTTTCTGTTTACAAAAGATATTTTATCGGAAAAGGCTGCCAGTCTTTCCCTGCAAACCGCGATAGCATCGCCGTCACGGTCAAAACCGATGAGCCGTCCGTTCTTTAGCTTACTGACAATTTCTCTGCTGTGACCGCCGCCACCCATGGTACCGTCGGCATATACGCCGTCTTCCTTGATGGCCAGGCCCTCAATGGTCTCATGCAGCAGGACGGAAACGTGATGAAATTCCATACTCTCCTCCTGTGCTTAGAAACCAAGCAGTTCCATTTTTTCGGAAAATTCTTCGGGGCTGAAATTATCGAGACTATGCTCTTTTTCCCAATCCTCTGTGTTCCAGATTTCAACGCGACCGGAAACGCCCACAACCGTGACATCCTTTTCCAGCTTCGCGTATGTACGGAGTTTCGGGGGAATTAAGATTCTGCCCTGCTTATCCAATTCACATTCTCCTGCACCTGCAAAAAAGAAACGGGTGAACTCTCTCGCGTCTTTATTGGCAAGGGAAATGGCATTCAGCTTTTCATTGTAGACTTCAAAGGTTTCGGCTGGAAAAACAAACAGACACCGGTCGAGACCAATGGTTACGATGAACTTTTCGCCCAACTCATCACGGAACTTTGCAGGAACAAACATTCTGCCCTTTGCATCCACGGTATGTTGATACTCTCCGATGAACATTTTCCAACCTCCTTTCACCTTTTTCCACCACAATTAACCACTTCTATTATATTTTACTCCATTTTCACTCATTTTGCAAGCTTTTTTTGTAATTTTTTTAATTTTTTTGAAATCTAAATTTAATATACAAGATATTGTGTATGATTTTTAGCACATACAAACAAAAGGGCATCCCATGCAAACCTTTCAAAAGTCGCATAGTGATGCCCTTTTCCGCTATTTCGTATTTGATTTTTTTGTCCGCAACAAAATATTGTGTTTATTGCCGCAATGTTACAAACAGATTACACGTTTGCTTTCAGCTGTGCTTCAACCAGGCGTTCACCACAATATTTTTCCCTGAGAACCGGTTTTTCGATTTTACCGGTGGGATTTCTGGGAATTTCCGCAAAAATGAACTTTTTGGGACGTTTGTATCTGGGAAGATCTAAGCAGAAGTCCTCAATTTCCTCTTCAGAAAGGGAGAAGCCTTCCTTCACTTCGATGATTGCCGCCGCAATTTCGCCCAAACGCTTATCGGGAAGACCGATAACGGCAACGTCTTTGACTGCATCGTTTTTACGGATAAAGTCTTCAATCTGAACGGGATATAAGTTTTCGCCACCTGTGATGATAACATCCTTCTTTCTGTCAACCAGATAGATGAAGCCATCCTCATCCACACGCGCCATATCACCGGTCATCAGCCATTCGCCCTTGATGGACTCTTCTGTTGCCTGCTTGTTCTTATAGTAGCAAAGCATCACGCCGGGGCCCTTAACCGCCAGCTCGCCCACTTCGCCCTGGGGAACTTCGTTTAAGTTTTCGTCCACAACTTTGGCTTCCCATTTATAGCCGGGTTTGCCGATTGCGCCCACTTTATGTACGTTTTCCACGCCCAGATGCACGCAACCGGGTCCTAAAGATTCGGACAAGCCATAGTTCGTGTCGTAGTCATGATCCGGGAACCGTTCTTTCCATCTCTGCACCAGGCTGGGCGGAACAGGCTGCGCACCGATATGCATCAGTCTCCACTGGGAAAGTCTGTATTCCGAAATATCAATATCACCGCGGTCGATGGAATCTAAAATATCCTGCACCCACGGAACCAGGAGCCACACGATGGTTGCACCTTCATCGGAAACGGCTTTTAAAATCCATTCCG
>JAFQLU010000108.1 GCA_017396465.1 Clostridia bacterium
TCCATTCCGGCTTGATACCGCGAAGCAGTACCGCACGGCTACCTGCAAGCAGGCTTCCGAACCAGTGCATTTTTGCGCCCGTGTGATACAGGGGCGGGATGCAAAGGAATACATCGTCTCTTGTCTGGGAATGGTGGTTCTGCTCTGTTTCGCAGGCAGACATTACGCCGGCATGGGAATGCAGAATTGCTTTCGGGAATCCGGTTGTACCAGAGGAGAAATAAATCGCCGCCTCGTCGGATTCGGTTACCTCGATATCCGGTTTCTTTCTGGAACAGTAGTTAATCAGACGGTTGTAGCTGTCTGCAAAGGTGGGGGTATTATCGCCCACATAAAACAGTGTGTGCACGCTCTTTTTGATTTTCGGGAAAATGCTTTCCACACGACCGATAAATTCCGGTCCGAAAATCAGGGTTTCTGCATCGGCAAGCTTTAAACAGTATTCAATTTCGTCTGCCGCATAACGGTAGTTCATGGGAACTGCCAGCGCGCCTGCTTTCAGCACGCCAAAATAGATAGGCAGCCATTCTAAGCTGTTCATCAAAAGGATGGCAACCTTGTCGCCCTTCTGGATGCCACGGGTGAGAAGCAGGTTCGCGAAGCGGTTCGCCTGCGCATCAAATTCTGCCCATGTGATTTCTCTTCTGTAGCTTTCAGCCGGTGCCGCTTCAATTAAGTTATACTCTTTCCAAGTTACCGGTCTGTGGTCTTTCCACTCTGTGGGGTTGAGCTCAACTAAGGCAACCTCGTCGCCGTAAAGCTCTGCGTTTCTTTCCAAAACTTCTGTGATAATCATATCATTTCCTCCTGTTTTTCTGAGGGGTTTCTTCCTATATAAAATAAAAACGCCCTCAGGATATTTTCCTGAGGACGAGAACATTCCCGCGGTACCACCTCAATTGTCGGATATCACCGACCTCTTACCCGACACAACACTGAAAAAGAGTGCGTATGCCGTTGCGCTGTAACGGGCACACCCGCCGCAGCCTACTGAAAGAAAATCTTTGTTCAGTGCGGAGCTCACGGAATGTATTCAGCAAAGCCTTCCCCTCTGTCTCGCACCAACCGACAGCTCTCTCCTCGTTCCGACAATACCTACTTGTTTCCGCTCAAACGCCTTTCTTTTATGAAATTATTTCTATTTTACCACTTTAACCCCCAAAAGTCAACTATAAATTTTATTTTTAAAGCATATTGTTATTTACAGAACTTAACCATGCTTTTGTTTTCGGTATTGTTGTGGAGAAAGGTTATACATATTGCGAAACCGACGAGAAAAGTAATTCGCATCTTCGAAACCGCAAATCCGTGCAATTTCATGAATTTTCATATTTGTTTCAGAAAGATATAATTTGGACAATTCCAAACGTTTTTCTATGATAAATCTGGTTACCGTAGTAAAATACTTTTTCTTGAACACTTGTATGACATACTGTTTTGTATAACCCAGATGCCGTGCAATATGCGTCAGCGAAATATCTTTACCCAGATTATCCGTAATGTAATTTTTAATATACTGTGCAGATAAATTTTCTTCATTTTGAAAAACATTATTTCCAATGTGGTTCAGCGCATTAAAAAAAAGAAGATTTTTCTTAAAGCCGCTGTCGTAATTGTTATTCCTTACCTCTTTTGAAATATCATTCAGATACGCAAGCAAAACCACATCCGCTTTTCCTTTTTCCGGAAGGAATACTATATTTTTCGAGAACATATCTTTTGTTTTGTATATATTGGATAAACGAGTGGTATCCAAATAATTGCCATAAAAATGTGCAAACCAATGTTTGCAATATTCCGAAGTGTAAGGCATGTAAAATGTGTTTTGCGGAACAATAATAAAATCATTCTTTTGAAGATTATGTTCTCTGCCGTCCATTTTAAAAGAACAAGTCCCTTCTTCTATGCACACAAAAAGATTGGTATTTAATTTTCTTCCTTTATGAATCCATCCGTTTCTGTTTACATAACTCCCTGAAACTTCCAGCGCATCAAATCGATTCATTTCTATAGCATACATATTTTTATCCTCATATGGAAAGTAAGTTTTTATATTTTATCATAAAAGAAGGAAAATTTCAAGTTTAATATAATGCTAATTTATTTTCATTTTATTTATTGACTGCATCGGCAATCGACCATATAATAAAATTATCTTTTCCATGTGAAAAACACAAAATGCTACAGAAAGAGAGAAACAGAAAATGAGATTGAACGAAATAACAAAATCGCTGGCTATTACTATGTGGGATTCCTCATGGCTCAGAAGAAGATATCCCGGCGGAGGATTCGAAAGCTTCGATACAGCTTTAGACGAATTGGTTGAACGTGGGTATAATGCGGTACGTATAGATGCCTTTCCTCATATGATTGCAAACGCACCCGACGGCACGAATTCAGAATGCTTTTTAGACCCCACGGGTGCTACGCACCAAAAGTATGGTTTTGCCCAATGGGGCAGTCCCTGGACCGTGTATGTTCATCCTAAAAGAGACATCGTGGAGTTCATAAAAAAATGCGAACAGCGCAATGTATATGTTCTTTTATCTACATGGCTCAAACCCACCATCGAACCGCGCAACGAATGGCTTGACGGACCGCAGGATCTCGTTCGCGTATGGGACGAAACTTTGACGTTTCTTGCAAAGAACAACTGTTTAAATAGTATCATCGGTGTCGATGTACAAAACGAATTTCCTTACGGCGGATGTAATCTGTGGCTTTTCAATCAAATGGAACGTTTGAATCGTGACACAGCAACACAAACAGCCTTAGAGCAAAAAACCGAATTTTACCGCAATTACTTTAATACTGTCATAAAAAATTTGAGAGAAAAATGGCCGGATATGCCGATTTCCTCCAGCAACAGTGATACATTCCGAGATATAGACAGAAATATGGATTACTCGAATTTTGATTGGCTGGATATTCATGTGTGGGCACAGTGGGAACAAATGGAAAAATTCAGCTTGGTACACGAGGCTTATAAAAGCATTGGTGCATTCGGAGATCCGGACAAGCTTTATACATACGAAGGTAACATTTATACGCCGGGATTAAAGCGTATCCCCGGTGATATTCATTTTGAAAAATTTAATCAACAGATACAGGAAAACTGGTTTAAAAACCGTGGCCACTTTGAAGAGTGGCTGGAAGAACAGATTGCTTTCGTTGCACAAACAGGAAAAAAATATGGTATCCCATACGGATGCACAGAAGGATGGGGCTCTATCATATGGGCCGAACATCCGATGCTCTCCTGGGATATGATTAAGGATGCAGGAATGATGGCGGCAAGGCTTGGAAATAAGTACGGATACGCCTTTAATTGCCAATCCAATTTCTGTGAACCGCAGTTCATTTCTCTTTGGAGAGACGTAGAATATCACCGTGAAATAACCAAAATCATCAAAGGATAATCTTAAGCAAAGTCATCCGTAAAATTCAAATCGTCAAAATGATAAATACCCCTTCATACGAAGGGACATTTTCATACGAAGGGACATTTATCATTTATTTTTTTCTTAAACGCCTGCCACAGCTCCACCGCTTTGAAGGCAGGTTTCAGCTCGATATGCTCGTTTTGGATGATAGCATCCGTTGCCGGAGAGATTGCATCCGATAGTGCTTTCGTGGCTTCTCCCTTTGCGCTGTCCGTAAAACACAGAGGCGGATACATCACACACCACCAGTTTGCGCCTTTTCCTTCTCCCAGCACTACGCGAACGGCATCGTAGTCTCCTTGGGGCAGGGTAATGTTTTCGTATATCTTCGTCGGAAACGAAAACCGCCCCGTTTCGATGCGGCAGGTGTAGGCGGCACCCTCTCTTACGAGCACCTCGTTTGTAGCTTCGGTAAGCCGTTTCAGGTGGGCTTCTGCAAAGGATAAGGTTAAAGGATTCTCCCCGGCTAACGCATTTGCTTCCTTTATAATAGCATCCCGCACTTTCAGCTTCACCGCCTGGTCTTTTTCCCCGTTACTGTTGGCAATCACATGAATCCGCACCAAATTTTCCGACAAGTCCTCCGTCACCGCTTCGCAAAATCCCATAAACGCCACGCCGCAAAAGGCAATTATACATATAATTTTCACAAAAATAGCACCTTTTCTTCGTTTCATCTTGATTTTTCCTCCTCATGTGTGGTATATTATCCATTATAGACAAAAAATAGGAAAAATAAACCAAGAAATTTTAGCAAAAGTAATATTGTATTTTTATGCACAAAAATGTATAATAATACATATCTCATTTTGACAGAGAAGGAGTTTGTGATTATGGTTAGAGTTGGTATTTTAGGTGCAACAGGATATGCAGGCGCCGAGCTGGTGCGTTTGCTCTCCTCGCATAAACATACAGAAATCACCATGCTGGCGTCCAAATCCTATGCAGGACAGAAAATGTCTGAGGTGTATCCCTCCATGGTAGGCGTGTGTGACATGGTGTTAGAAGAAGCAGATATAGACAAAGCGGCTGAAAAGTGCGACGTGGTATTCACCGCACTGCCCCATGGCGTATCTCACGAAGTGATTTCCGCGCTGTATGCCAAAGGCTTAAAGGTCATCGACCTTTCCGGCGATTTCCGCTATAACGATATCAAGGTGTACGAAGAGTGGTACAAGGTAGAACACGCCTGCCCCGAGCTTCTAGCCGAATCCGTGTACGGTCTTTGTGAGCTGCACAGAGATGAAATCAAAAAGGCACGCCTGATTGGTAACCCCGGCTGCTACACCACCTGTTCTATTTTAGGCCTGGCACCTTTACTGGCAAAGGGTCTGGTGGAAACGAAAAACATCATCATTGATGCAAAATCCGGCGTGACCGGCGCAGGAAGAGGTCTGGCAATTGACTATCATTTCTGCGAATGCACCGAGTCCATGAAAGCATACAAGGTGGCAACCCACAGACACACCTCGGAAATCGAGCAGGAATTATCCCTTTTAGCAGGGGAAGACATTGTGCTTTCCTTCACGCCTCATCTGGTTCCCATGAAGCGCGGCATTTTTGCAACCGAATATGCAAACTTAAAGCAGCCCATGGAAGCAGAAGAGCTGATTGCCATCTACAAAGAGTTTTATAAAGACGAGCATTTTGTTCGCGTGTACGAAAAAGGACTTCCCGAAAGCAACCATGTTGCAGGCTCTAATTTTGTGGACATCGGCATTTCCGTGGATAAGCGCTTAAACAGAGTAATCGTGGTTTCCGCTATTGATAACTTAGTAAAAGGCGCCGCAGGTCAGGCGGTTCAGAATATGAACATCATGTTCGGCTTTGAGGAAGGCGAAGGCTTATCTCATCCCGGATTTTATATGTAAGAAAAGCGAGGAAATAAAGATGCATAACATTGAAGAACTGATTCACCGTGCCGGTATCTTAACCGAGGCACTTCCCTATATTCAGAAATTACATAACAAAACCATCGTCATCAAATACGGCGGCAACGCCATGATTAACGAGGACTTAAAGCGCTCCGTTATGGAGGATATCACCCTTTTGAAATACGTCGGCATGAACCCCGTTATCGTACACGGCGGCGGCCCCGATATTTCCGAAGCGCTGAAGACATATCATATTGAAAGCAAGTTCGTCAGCGGTCTTCGCGTAACGGACGAAGACACCATCCGCATTGCGCAGATGGTTTTGGTGGGTAAAACAAACAAAGAGGTTGTTTCCAACATCAACTTAAACGGTGGTAACGCCATCGGTCTTTGCGGTATTGACGGCAGAGTGATTGAGTGCGAGCCTTTAACCAAAGACTCCGAAGGCAACGATATCGATGTTGGCTTCGTGGGAAACATCAAAAAGGTAAACGCAAGCATCATCAAGTCTTTATCCGAGGATGAATACATCCCCGTTATTGCCCCCATCGGCACCGATGACAAGGGACAGAGCTACAACATCAACGCCGACACCGTGGCAAGCGCCGTTGCAACCGCTATGGGCGCAGAAAAGCTGATTTTCTTAACCGACGTGGAAGGCGTAAAGGATGCCAACGGCGATATCATTTTTGAAATCACCACAGATGATGCCGACAAGCTGATTCACAACGGCACCATCAGCGGTGGTATGATTCCCAAGGTGCGCGCATGCGCAAAAGCCGTGGAAGACGGTGTTAACCGCGTGCATATCATCGACGGCAGAATCCTGCACTCCATTATCCTGGAAATCTTCACCAATACAGGTATTGGTACCATGTTCAAGAAGGACTAAAAGCATGGGTGTAGCAAAATGCACACACCACACGAGGCAAGTGTATTGTATAGAAAAGCGCTCTTGCGGTTTTAACAAACAAAATATACAAAAAGTTGAAATTCGTTGAACAACGAATTTCTTACAAAAAATGCCTCGTGTTTTGAACAAACCTCGCCTCTCGACGTACCTTTGTACTCCTTCGGGACTCCGTTTGTCCAATCTGTGCTATTTTCCGTCCACCCCATGGGCGCAGGAAAGCGTGCAGAACACATAAAGCTTAAGTTTGTTTCATATATGTATTATATTTAAAGTCGGGATTAGCAAAAAGCGAATCCCGACTTTTTTGTTTAATATTTCACCAATTCATCCTTCAACGCTTCTTTAAAAACCTCCGCATATAATTGATAGCCAAGGGAATTAAGGTGCACACCATCTTCTATATAGATATCTTTTCGTTTCATGGACGGATGATTTAACACATCAATATAAAAAACATTCGGAGTATTCTTCGCAAGTTCCATTAGCCAACCGGAATATTCTTTCGTTTCCTCCAAACGTTTTTCCGTCATATTTTTAGAGTTATGTCCGGAACAGAGATATATGTTTATATTCGGAAAATCTGTTTTTGCATACCACACAACGCGCTGTGCAAGCTCAAACAGCTCCTCCGAGGTATAACCAAAAGATTCACCATTGGCAAAGGATTCATACACCATCACCTTAGGCGCAAGAGGACGAATCATGCGCGGATAATAATACAACTGATGTTCCGAGCAACTAGAACCAAATCCTCGGTTTATCACACACGTTTTTCCGCTTGCCCCTTTGATGCACTCCTCCATGGGAATTTCTCCAAACCGCATACTCCAGCGTGTAAAATAAGACGGGCCGTAAAACACAATTTGTCCCTTATCGGCAGGCTGACTTTCATAAGCCAAAACCTGTTCTTCTAAAGATTCGTTCCACTTTTCAATGTGCCGCAGTCCCACTTTTACGGGCATATTGGATTCCTCCCCTATTTGGCAATTTTTCCATAATATAATTCATAAGCTTCCTTCATCACATCTATCGCCTCATGCATTCGCGGTTTCTTTTCTACAGTCGTCATTTCACACGATGCCATTATATAGCCCTTCAAATGTTCCGGAGAAATGATTTTGCTACACTTTTCTACCGTAAGCTTCATGTTGTCCCGACAATATTCCACACACTTTATACAGTTTCCTCCCACAGGCGCTTGGTCAAAGCCGTTTTCTTCCAGATCAATAAAACCGTACATGGAGGAAACAAAGAAGTCATCGATGTGTTGCCAGTTGCCGTAGTACCAGTTACTGCACAACACTTCGCGGCTCATATTTTTCATAAATTCATCGCGACGCTTCTGATTATGCCACGCATAGTCCGACCAGATCCAAGGACGTGCGCCTTTTTCTTCTACCAGGGAAAACAGATAATTCTGGTCGTGCCAATATAAATCACTATGACGAACAATGCACATAGCATTTTTATACTGATTGTCCACCGCTTCTTCATCCATACCTAAATGGAAAAGATCCGGTTCTTCAAACAGTTCATAAATTTCTGCAATAACATTCCGACAAAATTCATAATACATCGGTGTAGATATCATACGAGAATAAATTCCCATCCATTTATCGTGGCAGGTGGAAAAATTCAATTGAGGATATACTTTAAATCCCATACTTTTGAGTCGGGACAGTTCATCGGAAAACTTTTTCTTTGACCATGTGCCGGGCGCTTTAATTTCCGGGTAGGAATCGTATTCCACCCCTTCTCCCACATCAAAAATAATGGTGTTACAGCACCCTTCCTTCTGAAGCCGCTCGGAAATTTCTATCCATGTTGGTTCATGAAATAACATCGGTTCGGTTTTGATGCACCGACCACCATCACCCGGCCAGTAATCTCCCCACATACAATCGCCTAAGTTTACAACATACGCCCACATCATATTCTGTTCCATTGCGTGTTTCATTATTTCTTCCTCCTTTTATCATTTTTTGGGATGATCCACAAAATACAAGGGTTCTTTTTCCATCATATCCCGTCCCTTTTCCCATGCGGCTTTGGCGTCCATCAAGACGCATTTTGCCGAAAGGACGTTTCCGAAGGACACTTCCTGTTCATCCAGCAGGTCTATCACACGGTCGTATCTTTGTTCGATAACTTCGCCTTCTTCTGTCAGGAAATTGTGGCGATGGGATTCCACTTCTATGACCGTTTCTCCCTTGTGCAATCGGTATGTGATTGGTTTATCCCAAGCGATGCCGTAAGGAAGGGTCAGCGTTTCTTCTACGCCGTGCATCATGGTATTTCTTGCAGTATTGCAGCCCAGCATCAGAACTTTTCCACCCACTTTGGGAAGCTTTGCAAAAGGAGAATTCGCTCCCACGGGGGTGGTGTCTTTTTCATGGTCTTTTATGATTTCATCTGCCAGTTTTCCCTTGACGCAACAAGAATGGGTTGCGTGCAGACTTCTTTTCACACCGGGCACACTTGTGCGGAAATATTCCGTCAGGTATCCTACGCAGCTGGGCGTTTCATCCAAGAAAAAGTCCGCATTTTCACGGGTTACGGATTCCCAGGAAAGAGCAGGCAGAATCAACGTACCTTCTGCGCCCAGCACCTCCAGAAATCCTTCAAAAAATGTTTTGGCGCCTGCCTCCATTTCTCCTAACGATTTAAAGGAAGAATGCATCAGCACCACATCTCCCGGGCAGATGCCCAGTTTTATCAAATCCTGTTTCAGTTGTTCTTTTGTATATTTCATGTTCTCGGCTCCTTGTTTATTTTCTTCATTGTATCACATAACGTTTTCTTTGTAAACGGTTTTCTTGTACGCCGTCGGTGTCATACCCGTTAAGTCCCGAAAGCATCGGTTAAAGGTATTCACCGAGGAAAAGCCACTTTCCAATGCAATTTCGGAGATGGGCGTTTTCTCGTTCTTTTCCAGAAGCTGCGTAGCATAGTGCACACGGTAGGAAGCTAAAAACGTGCGGAACTGCATTCCCGTCACACTGTGAAGGCAGGAGGACAGATATTTTTCATGATATCCCATCCGTGCGGCAATATCCTTTAAGGTGATTTCCTCGGTAAAATTTTGTGAAATATATAAAATCACATCATGCAACATCTTATTTCCGCTCCGGTTTCCGGGACATAGCTCACTGTTTTTCAAAAACAAACTTCCTATCAGATTCAAAAGTCCGCACATTGTAAGCGTGTCAGAAACATCCGTTCTTTCCAAAGCATCCAAAAGCACAAGATGCTCCGAGAAGTCCAGAACAGGATTTTGCAGTTTTAATCTCTGTACTCTGCGGAAAAATGCCGGGATATGGTCATTGGAAAACACGGCGCACCGCACCACCGAGGGCGTTTCGTTAATAAATTCGTGCACCTGATTGGGCAGAATGAATATCATATGACCTTTTGGCAAACGGTAGGTCACCCCGTCCAGCACCACCGTGGCGGTTCCGTTTTTGGTAAACAGGATTTCGCTATACTCATGGATATGGGGCGGTACAGTCCAGTTTTCATGTGAACCACTTCGGTATTCATAGCTTTTCCCAAAATTCTCCGTTTGATATAACAGCATATTTTCACCTCAAAAATCTTACCTTTTGGTGAAATTTTATCATGTTTCCGCTTGCATGTCAAGAGCAGATGGGGTATGATGAAAGAAAAGACAGCAAAGGGAGGTTTCCTATGAAAATTACAAAGCTTGAAATCATTCATGTTAAGCCTCGGTGGACTTTTTTAAAGATGTACACCGACAAGGATATCATTGGATACGGCGAACCGGTTTTGGAAGGACACAGTACATCCGTGGAAGCAGTTGTACGGGAATTTGAATCTTACTTAATCGGAAAAGATCCGCTTCAGATTGAGCATCATCTGCAGGCGATGTACCGTGGCGGTTTCTATCGTGGTGGTCCTTTGATGATGTCTGCCATCAGTGGAATCGAGCAAGCCATGTGGGATATCAAGGGCAAATACTATAACTGCCCCGTATACGAAATGATTGGCGGTAAATGCCGTGACAAAATCCGTATGTACACTCATGTGAAGCGTGCCGGAGCTCCCGGGGAGTTTTCCATCGAGGAAATGCTTTCTATTGCACAAGAGCGTTTAGACGAGGGATACACCGCTTTGAAATATTCCATCATTCCGCCTATTCTTCCTATCGACACCCCGGCAAACATCGATAAACACGTGGAGCGTTTTGCCGCTGTCCGGGAAAAGATCGGCAAAACCATAGATCTGGCTATTGATTTTCACGGTCGTGTCAGTCCTGCTATGGCTGTACGTTTAGCCGAGGCGCTGAAGCCTTATACTCCCTTCTTTATTGAAGAACCCTGTCTGCCGGAAAACGTGGATTGCATGGTAAATATCGCACGCTCCACCACCATTCCCATTGCGGCAGGTGAACGGTTGTTCGGAAAATGGGAATACCGTGAATTATTGGAAAAGCAGGCTGTCAGCATTGTTCAGCCCGATTTATGCCATTGCGGCGGAATCTGGGAAGGCAGAAAGATTGCGGTGATGTCGGAGCTGTATTTCGGCACCATTGCGCCCCACAATCCATTGGGACCCATATCTTTAGCATCCTGCCTGCAACTGGATGCCTGCACGCCCAACTTCTTAGCGCAGGAGCACCCGGGAAATCCCGACAAAAGCGATTTAGGTGTTGGCTACATCAAAGATCCTTTTGTCATCGAAAACGGTTATATCACCGTTCCCGAAAAGCCCGGTCTGGGAATTGAGTTGGACGAAGAAGCGATTGCAGATAAAATTTACAACGGCAAATGGGACACACCCCGTCTGTATCATGCAGACGGCAGTGTTGCCGATTGGTAAGGAGGTTTTTTGTATGAACGGTACGTGGAGCAAAGAAAGAGCATGGGAATGGTACAACGCACGCCCATGGATTCGCGGCTGCAACTATATGAGCGCCGATTGCGCCAACCGCATTGACCAATGGCAGGAATTGGGATTTGAAGAGCGGTTTAAAACCACGGAAAAAGAGTTTACTTTGATGAAAGAAACCGGGTTTAACACCATTCGTATCATTATGGAATACATCGTTTGGAAAGAAGAACACGACGGGTTTATGGAGCGGCTGGAACGCTACATATCCCTTGCCGCAAAATACGGCATTTCCTGTATGATTGTCTTCGGAAACGATTGCATGCCACCCAAAGGAGACGGCTGGAAACCGCTGAAATTAGGAGAACAATCATGGGATTTAGGGTACCACGGCGGCAGAAAACATTCTCAGCACGGTTCTTTTTCTGACCACGGGTATCACCTTTTAGACGAGCCGGAGGAAGCACAGCTCCATTATGAAATGGTAAAAGAAATCGTTACCAAATATAAAAACGATGAACGTGTTCTCATGTGGGACGTGTTTAACGAGCCGGGGAACAGCAACCGAGGCACAATGTCCCTTCCCCACTTCAAAAAGTTTGTGGAAATCATCCGCAAAATCAACCCCGTACAGCCGATTACTGCCGGCCTTTGGAAATTTCCTCCGAATTTTCACACCCTTTCTTTCGAAGATGATTTAGACGAAGTACAGAAATATGCTTTAGAAATTTCCGATATTATTTCTTTTCATCATTACGGCTGTTATGAAGATGCACTGATGCTGATTCATAAATTAAAAACATTGGGACGTCCCTTAGTCAACACCGAATGGCTGGCACGTTGCACCCACAACACGGTGCAGGAAATGTTCCCGCTATTCTTCCTGGAAAAGGTTGGCTGTTACTGCTGGGGATTTGTTGCCGGAAAATATCAGACCTATGAGCCATGGAACACCATTTGGGACCGCTATGAAAAAGATCCCTCTTTAGACTGGGATTTCACCAAATGGTTCCACGATTTGTACCGCCCGGCACACCGTCCTTATGATCCTAAGGAAATCGAACTCATCAAACGGTTCTGCAAAACAGCAGATGCAGACTTTTCCAAAAAGGAGCATGTATGATGAACAAATCTGTTTTTGTAACCGGCGCAACCCAAGGGACAGGCTATGCCATCTGTGAGCGATTTGCCAAAGAAGGATATTCCGTTTTTATCGGAAGCCGCATGTTAGAAAATTCCGAAAGGGCGGCAAGGAAAATTTCCGAAACCTACGACGTTTTTTCTAAAGGCTACGCCTATCAGACTGACACCTTGAATGAGGCAGAAGTGAAAGCCATATTTGATGATATCCGTGCAAATGGATATCTCCTGGACACTCTGGTATTAAACGCAGCGAATCTCGGTATTGGACAGGTAAGCTTAGAGGTGGATATTTCTGCATTTATGCAGGTATATCAAGTAAACATCGGCTGGAACTTTTTGATGGCACGACAGGCTGCTCTACAGATGAAAGAAAAGAGAAAAGGCTCCATTGTGTTTATCGGTTCCAACTCTGCCGTCCGTGTAACGGAAAATCGCTGTGCATACTGCTCTTCCAAAAGCGGTATCATTGCCATGTCAAAGTCCTTTGCGGTGGATTGGGGTAAATACGGCATCCGCTCCAACTGCGTTCTGCCGGGCATGATAAAAACCGAGCGTTGGGAGAACAATGTGAACAACGCCAAATATTGTCTGCCTAACTACACGCCTATTTACGATATTGCATCCTTTGAAGACGTAGCAAACGCCGCATATTATTTAGGGAGTGACCAATCACGAAATACCACCGGCACGGAGCTTGTGGTGGACGGTGGTATGCTGGCACAGCTTACGCCCAACATAGGCCGCCCCCTTTGGGAATAACGTGCATACATATAAAGAGCCACAATTTCGGATTGTGACTCTTTTTTATTGACTTTTTTCTTTCCTTAAGATAAAATAAAATAGAATAAGCAAAAAAGGAGAATGCACCATGAAAAAATGCATTTCAATATTTTTATCTTTCCTTCTGCTTTCTATAGCACCCGTTGTATCGGCAGAGCCTGCGATGTTTTCCGTTGCAGCAGACGGAACCTCCATCCTTGAGTTTGAAGACTATGCATCAGATTTTCCGTTACCCGTCCGAATGGGTGCACAAATCAAACCGGAAAATGAAGCAAGCGGCGGTGATTATGTGTACGTAGTCAGCCATAAAATGGACGTTGCTGATTTACCGGTCCCCATTACAGTGGAGCAAGACGGATATTATGACGTGGTTTTCACCGCAACCAAAGGCAGTTGGCTCAGCGAGTTTCAGGTTCTGGCAGATGACGAAGAAACGCCCTTTTTCCTGTCGAGCACCGCAAGCGGCACTTCTTTAGATAACGGCACGGATTATTTTTACCACAACAACAGCTCCGGCGGCAGAGATTTTCCCGGTGTGCGCTTTTATTTCACTATGTATTTATCCAAAGGAGCGCATACATTGACATTTCGTTTCTTCGGAAGAGAAGCCTTCAACAACACCATTGCTTTTTGCGTGGATAGCTTTGCTCTGACGCCTTCCCGTTCCATTGCCGATTCCTTGGTGATTGGCATGACAGGCATAACGGATGATCCCGATGTGAAGGGCGCCACGGTGATGATGGTGAAAAAGGGGACGGACAGAACCAAGCTTACGCCAGAAGATGTTTTGTATGTCGACCAGTCCGACATAGCCGAGGACGGTTCTTACCGCATCCAGCTTCCTTTTATTGCGCGGGATCGCTACGATTTTTACAGTAATATGGGAAATTTCGGTTTTTCCGGCGAGGAAAAGGATAGCCTTTATGTGTCCGAAACCGGCAATGATGAAAATGACGGTTCCAAGGACGCACCATACCTGACTTTAGCCAAAGCCTATGAATCCATAGAAAGCCATAAACGAATTATGATTTCCGGCTCGGTGGCATATACCGACGCACCGAGCCCTTACAGCGGCACGGTTCACATCGTGGGAACAAGCGGTGCCACGTTGGTGCTTCCTGCTGAAATCAGCTTAAACGGTGCGCTGACGTTGGAAAGCTTAAACACCTCCGGCGCAGCAACCGTATTTGCCAATGGTAAGTCTTTCACCGTGGAAGATACTGTGACTTCCACAGACCGTTTAACCGTGTACGGCGCAAGAAAGCAAGCCGAGCATATCGGCAACACATCTCTTACGCTTTTAGGCGGAAAATACATCCGCATTTACGGTGGCGGTACCGGTACGGTTATCGGAAATACCCATGTTACGCTGGGCGGCAACGCTAACGCAGGTGACGGCATTGACGATAAAGCCGCAAACATCTCCCCCTGCTGCGTTTTCGGTGGCGGAAACGGTCACCCGGTGACTGGTGCAACCCATGTGACACTGCAGGATAACGCCGTTACCGACATCATATACGGCGGTGGTGTGGCAAGCGGCGCCGCGCAGACCAATGTGGTAGCTGCAGGCGGCAAGGTGAGATGCGTATTTGGCGGCACCTACGAAGCTGTGATGGATCGTGCGGAAACCAATGTAACGATAGCAGGCGGCGTAGCTGAATCTGTGTTCGGCGGAAGCAACAGTTGGCCTATGACCAATTCTCACACCCGTGTGTACCTTTCCGGCGGCGAGGTAACGCGGCGCGTATACTCCGGTTGCTTTAACGAGGCAGACACCTCCAAAACACCTGCCGTTATGACAACAACCCATGCGGTGCAGGGCTCCACGGCTTTGATTTTATCACCCGGTGCCAAAGTGAACACCAAAACCGGACTGCATGCAAACAATCAGAATGACATCGGCGTGTATGCCGGAAGCAGATTGCAGGCAGAAGATTCCGGCGAGCGCAATATGGTGATGTATCAGAATAACTGTTCTTCTGTGTTTGCAGATAGCTTCGGTGCAAAAGACAGTTTTGGCATTTCGGCAGGTTTCAAGCATCTTCCCCACTACACCGTTCATGTTGCCGATAATCACGGTGCGGTTACGCCTTCCAAGGCGGCAGGTGCCGTTCGCATCAAGCCTGAAAAGGGATACACGGCAAAAATCAACGGAACGTACATCACCGCCGAGGTAGCGTCAGTTCCGTCCGTTGCAACCATTACCTTTGAAAAGGGATATTCCATTGATTCCGTAAATGCCAATTCCACCGAAACCGGCGCAGAAGCAGAAGTGGATATTGCCATCAACAGCGGCAAAACAGGCGTGACGCCCTGGATTATTGTTGCAATTTATGACGATACCAACACGCTGGTGGATTGCCAGACCTTGGATATTCCCAACAGCTCTTTTTCTGCATACTTTGAGTTTGAATGCGATTTAGAGCCCAATCGCCCCTATCTTTTAAAGACCATGCTCTGGGACGATAATATGCAACCGCTTACGGCAGAGTATCAGGTTCAGCTGAAGAAATAACAGACCGCCACAAAATGCAGGTTTGCCGCGAGCAAGCCGTACCGGGCACGAAGTGATATAAAAACAGAACATTCTAATCACACACAAAAACGGCGAAGGCACGAAGCCTTCGCCGTTCCTATTTCTCTTATAAGTCCGAATGCACTTCCAAAGATACCAGCTCGGGGATTTTCTTTGCCAGCATCGCGGATTGCTGCGCCGAAACCTCTTCGCCGGCGCGGACATGATAGGTAATGCGCACTCTGCCGTCTTCAAACCGCACGAAACGGCTGCTCATGACATGAATGCCCTCTTCCTCCAAAGCACCAGCAGAGCTTTCGATGGTTTCTTCCGGGTTTCTCGTGATAAGAATCACTTCGCCGAACACCTTGTTATCTGCGCTGATTTGCCATTTGTGAAGCACAATCTGGAGCAGGATAATCAGAAGGGTGGAGGTTGCGGCTAAAAGATACATACCGGCACCAACCGCCAGGCCCACACCTGCCGTGGACCATACGCCTGCGGCTGTGGTTAACCCCTTGATGGAGTTTCCGCGGACGAATATCATGCCGGCACCCAAAAAGGAAATACCGGTGATGATATTTGCGGCAACACGGTCACCGCCAAAGCCGGAATGGGGAAAGGTAATCACATCAAAAAATCCGTATTTGGAAACAATCATCATCAGCGTTGCGCCCAGCGCCACAATGATATGGGTACGGATACCTGCCTCTTTCTGCCTGCGGCTTCGTTCAAAGCCAATCATGGCACCAAAAAAGCACGCTGCTAAAAGCCTTAAAATGCACTCAAGCTGAGATACACCGTTGGGAAATTCGAAAATCATCATATCATACACTCCTGAATTATTTAAGATTGATTGTAACACAATATTTGACATAAAGCAATTCTTATGTTATTATGATAAGTATAATAAAATTATTATGTATTTAAGGTGAGATATATGACATTAAAGCACTTGCGAATTTTCTGGACGGTATGTAAATACCAAAGCATCACAGTTGCGGCAGAGCATCTTAACATGCTGCAGCCTGCCGTCAGCGTTTCCATCCGCGAGCTGGAGGCATTTTATAATGTAAAGCTTTTTGAGCGGATGAACCGCAGAATTTATATGACCGACAGCGGCGCGGCACTCCTGAAATACGCCAACCGCATTCTGGCAGATTTTGAGGAGTCGGTGGATGTTCTGCGCAACACCAAGATGCCCGTTTCCCTTCGGGTAGGCGCCAACACCACGGTGTCTGCCTCCATTTTGCCCGATGTTTTGAAGGTGTATGCCAAAAAGAATCCCAACATTCATTTAACCAGCATGGTGGATGACACCGCCGCTATCGAGACACAGCTTCTCAAAAATGAACTGGACCTTGCTATGATTGATAACATTTCCGCATCCCCGCATTTTGTCAGCCGCAGCATCATGCAGGATGAGATGATTGCCGTTTGCAGCAGGCGCTATATGCCGGTTCCCGAAGAGCCCTTTTCCTTAAAGAAGCTTTCCCGGGAAAAGCTTTTGCTCCGCGAAAAAGGAAGCGGTACCAGAGAGTGCATCGACACGGTGTTTGCCTCCCGTGGTATTTCCATTTCCCCCACCATGGAAAGCGTCAGCGCCCATGTGCTTTTGGCGGCGGCGCGGAACGGTCTCGGCATCACCATTTTATCCCGTCAGTTTTTGGAGAAGGATTTAAAGAACAAAACGCTTTACGAAATCCCCCTCCCCAATGTGACCTTTATGCGAAGCTATTATCTCATTTATCACAAAAACAAGCATGTGACCGACGCCATGGAGCAGTTTTTCTCTGCCGTGGAGCAGATTACAGACACGCCGGCAGAATCCGACTAAAACTTACACGGATTTTACATAAAAACTGTTGCATTCTAAAAAAAAGAATGATATAATAGTCCAGTTGATTTTTTTGAAAGGAAAAACTTATATGGCAAGATTTGAAAAAGATTTATCCCGCGGAAGTGTGGTAAAACAGCTGATTCTGTTTTCCCTTCCCGTTTTGCTCTCCAACCTGATTCAGTCCCTTTACAGTACGGTGGACATGTTGGTTGTGGGGCAATTTGCCGGCGCGGCTTCCATGTCCGGCGTAAATATCGGCGGTCAGGTTTCTTTCCTGATTACCAATATGGTATTTGGTCTGTCGGTGGGTGCCACGGTGCTGATTGGTCAGTATAAGGGCGCGGACGACAGAAAGTCCATGCAGGAAACCATCGCAACGCTGTTTGTTTCCCTGCTGGTTGCGGCACTTGTCTTAACCGTTGTGACAATCGGGTTTCAGACGCCCCTGCTCCGCCTGATTCAGACGCCGCCGGAATCCTTTGATGAAGCAAAGATTTACTTCTTTATCAGTATGCTGGGAACCATCTTTATATTCGGATATAATGCGCTTTCCGCCGTGATGCGCGGTTTAGGCGATAGCCGAAACCCCTTGATTTTCGTGGGCGTTGCCTGCGGAACCAATATTGTGCTGGACCTTCTGTTTGTGGCAAAATTCGGCATGGGCGCGGCAGGTGCGGCACTGGCAACCGTTATGTCGCAGGCGCTCAGCATGATTCTTTGTATTGTGTATCTGAAGCGAAACAACTTCATTTTTGATTTCAGTTTAAACTCCTTCCGTGGTGCTACCAAAAAGCAGCTGAAGCTGATTTTAAAAATCGGTATTCCCACATCCATTCAGAATGTGGCAACCAGCGCATCTTTTCTGTTTTTAACCACGCTGGTCAACTCTTTGGGCGTTATGGCTTCCGCCGCCGTGGGTGCGGTTGGTAAATTAAACGGTTTTGCCATTCTGCCCGGTATTGCCATGAGTACCTCGGTTTCTGCCATGAGCGCGCAGAACATCGGCGCAGAAAAGTTCGACAGAGCCTCCAAAACTATGTTTGTGGGTATGGCGATTGCCATGGGAATCAGCGCCGTGATTTTTGCGGTGATTACCCTGTTCCCCGAAGCCTGCATGAACCTGTTCAGCACAGAGCCGGAGCTGATTGAAAAAGGCGTGGAATATATGAAAGCCTTTAAATACGACTATTTCATCGCGCCTCTTTGCTTCTGCCTGAACGGTCTATTCATCGGTTCGGGGCACACTACGTTTTCTTTGGTGAACGGCATTATGTCCTCGCTCCTGTTCCGTATCCCGGCATCCTACCTCTTTGGTATTGCTTTCGGGCTGGGACTCTTCGGCGTAGGTCTGGGTGGCCCCATCGCCTCTGCCGCATCCTTGGTGTTTGCCATCATCTTCTACCTGACCGGCAAATGGAAAAAACGGGTTGTACATGGGCAGAAGGAAATGGATAATTGATTGAAAATCATAAAAAAACAAAGGACATGCTGACGCATGTCCTTTGTTTTGGAAGAGCCGAACAATATAGATGCATATATTAAAATAAGCTTTGCGTGAGCAAAGCTACCTTAACTTCTTCCTTATTCACTATTACCTATTACTTCCCAAAAATCGACAAGTCTTTTTAGGGAAAGGAATAGTGAAGAGTGAAGAGGTAATAAGTAAAATCGACAAGATTCTGTCGAACCTTGTCGATTTTTGGTGACCCGTAGGGGATTCGAACCCCTGTTTTCGCCGTGAGAGGGCGACGTCTTAACCACTTGACCAACAGGCCTTACCAAATGCCTCTCACGCAACATAGATATTATAGCATAGCTTTTTCTAAAAATCAAGTATTTTTTTCAAAAAGGAAAAATTTCTTTAAATCAACCTGAAATTCTGTTTCCGATACTCCGACGGGGACACGCCGATCATCCGTTTGAAGGCTTCGGAGAAGCGGGAGGCGGTTCCCATGCCGGTTTGTTCAGCGATTTCGCCTACGGAAAGCTCCGTTGCCGTAAGGAGAACCTTTGCGCTGTCTATCCGGCAGTTGGTTAAGTATTTATGAATGGTGGTTCCGGTGTGCCTGAGCATCAGGCGGTTTGCGTGGTACTCATGATAGCGCACATGCTCTGCCACATCCTGATTGGTAATCGGGTTCATATAATTTTCCTGAATATAGGAAATCATGCGGTCGGTTGCGGTTCGTTCTTTGGCATTCTCCGACACGGAAAGCCGCAGTATTTCCAACAAAAGCTCTTTCATCATGGCAGAAGCCTTTTCCCGGAAATAGATTTTTTTCTGCGTGTATTCCGATGCAATCTTCTCCACCATCTTCGACGGGATGTGATTGTGCAGAAATATGGTTTCCCCAAAGCTTCTGTCCGAAAAGCCTGTTTTCTCTAACGGGCCTGCGGCCTCATATTCTTCCCGCGGAAGTGTTGCAATGGTCGATGTGATATCTGCGTTCGTTTGAAAAAAATCAAAGTTTACGGCAATCAGGTATGTTTGCTCCGTTGCTTCCATCCGATAAGGCGTTCCTGCAGGGATAAACAGCACCGCTCCTGCTGCCGCATGATATTCTTTTCCGCAAATCTCCCATTTCACATTTCCCCCCTGCACATAAAACAGGCGCTGGTCTCTTGCCGAACGCATTGGCGTTGCCGCTAAAGAAATAAAGCCTGCAAACCGCACAAAGGGATTCATTTCCGCAACTTTCATAACAAAACCTCTCAAATGTTTGTTTTTTGAAAATTTCCGTTTGTTTTCCGTATGTATTTTATCATGTATTTGTGATAAAATCAATACAGAATGAAAAAATATAATCTTGTTTTTTCCGAAAATCGGAGGTGGATACATGAAATTTTCGGTAGGCTATCAGATGCAGGATGGGGATTCCTTCCTTTCTGCTATCGAAAAAGCCGCAAAAGATATTTATGAGGTTTATTTTTCCTACGGTGATTTCGCCAACGGCAGAACGAAAATCACAGATTTGCCCTACTCCCCCGAGGAGGCGCAGGCGCGGCAGGAAAGCGACCTTTCTTATCTTCACGATGCAGGGCTTTCCTTTAACCTTTTACTCAACGCCAATTGCTACGGCGGAGAAACCCTCGCCCGCTCTTTCTATGAGAAAATCGGGGACACGGTGTGGACCTTGGCGGAAAACATCCGTTTAACCTCGGTAACCACCACATCGCCCCTCATTGCCAAGTTCATAAAGGAAAACTTTCCCGAGCTGAAAACGAGAGCTTCGGTGAACATGTCCATCGGCGAAATCAGCGGTATGGACTATGTTGCCGATGTATTTGACGGCTTTTACATGAAACGGGAGCATAACCGCAACATGGCAAAAATCCGCGAGCTTTCTGCGTGGTGCAAGGAAAACGGCAAGGAGCTGTTTTGTTTAGCAAACAGCGGCTGCTTAAACCATTGCTCTGCCCACACCTTCCACGATAATTTAGTGGCGCACGAAACAGAAGCCATGCAGAT
Source organism: Clostridia bacterium (assembly GCA_017396465.1). Lineage (GTDB taxonomy): Bacteria > Bacillota > Clostridia > UBA1381 > UBA9506 > Congzhengia. The sequence continues at coordinate 20,826 of JAFQLU010000108.1, forward strand.
GGACAATGCTTACAGCTTCCGCGGCGTGTGTCAGGTGTATCTCGGAAATCCCGAAAAGCAGGTGAGCGTGATAAAAGACACCAACTTCATCCGCCCCGAGGATTTATCGGCTTACGAAGGGTATTTCACCGCCGCAAAGCTGGCAAGCCGTGTGAACCCCAGACCGGAGCAGATTTTAAAAGCCTATACCGAAGGCTCTTTTTCCGGCAACACCCTTCAGCTTTTAGAGCCGGACCACAGCGGCACTCTATATCCCTATTTTATAGACAACAAGCGGTTTCCCGATAGCTTTTTACAAACCGTGACAAACTGCAAAAAAGACTGCAGAACCTGTAATTATTGCGAAAACGTATTCCGTCAGGCGGCGGTAGATTTAAGCCGCCTCGGTGAATAAAGAAAGGAAGAAATCTATGCTGACAAGTCAAATGATTAAAGAAGCAGCGCTGGCTGCCGGCGCAGACAAGTGTGGCATTGCGCCCATGTCCCGTTTTAACGGCGCACCGGACGAAATGAATCCGCAGAAGCTGTTCCCCGAAGCAAAAAGCTGCATCGGTTTTGTGTTCCGTATCCCCAGAGGCGTACAGCGCGGTATCGAGGAAGGTACCCAGTTTTTCCAGTACCCTTCTATGGCGTACGGCGGTATCAACGAGATTTTTGCGCCTGCCGTTTTATATCAGGTAGGCAAAGTAATTGAAGACGAAGGCTACGAGGCTTTTGTTTACAGAAATACCGGCGCCCGCGGCGTGGTGTCCGACATGGACGGCGCACCCGGAAACACCTTATCTCCCGAAGAGCAGATTGAAGTGACCAAGCACGCTAAAACTGCAACCGCGCATCACAGAAGCGTGCAGTTCACCCGCCCCACCCGTGAGGGAAACACGGCGCCCGACCTGCAATTCCAGTTCCGCCTGGCGGCAGTTGCCTGCGGTCTTGGCGAAATCGGCTGGAGCAAAATGCTCTTAACGCCGGAGTTCGGTCCTCTGCAGCGCGTGGCGTTTCTGTTCACCGACGCAGAGCTGGAGTATGACGAAATGTATTCCGGTGAGCCTCTGTGCCGCAAGTGCGGTGCCTGCGTGAGAGAATGCCCCGGCGGATGTATTCCCGATCTTAAATCCGACAAGAAAATCACCGTGAATTTAGACGGCAAAATCTGCGAGTGGGCAGACATTGACATGTGGCGTTGCTACGCGTTCTACACCCACGCCGGCAGATATCAGAACCCCTTCGTGCCCAAGGAAATCTGGGACAAAAACGAAGACGGTATGCTGGACCTCATGGAAGGCGTGACCGATGAAGCAAACGAGCAGGAAATCCTGAAGGTGTATAATGCACTGGCAAAATATTTCCCCAGCTGGATTGGCTATAATATGGCAAAATGCGGTGGTTGTATCCGTGGCTGTGTCAGCGTGCTGGAGAAAAAGGGCGGCTGCATGGAAAACCGTTTCCACGAACCCTTAAGAACACAACGTCCCTGGAAGCTGGACAGATAGGAGGACACCAATGTTAACTGCTGAAATGATCAAACAAAAAGCAAAAGAGCTGGGCGCATCGGTTTGCGGTATCGGCAAGCTGGACATTTTCGAGAACGAAATTCCCGGCCGTGACCCCAAAATGATTCTCCCCAACGCAAAATGCATCATCGGTTTTGCATTTGCCGTGCCGAAAGGCTTATACTACACCATGGAGCAAGGCAACCAGTATTTTACCTACACCTCCGTTGGTGTAAAATACATAGATGAAGAAATGGCAGAAATCTTCCTGCTAAAACTTGGTGCGACGATTGAAAACGAAGGCTATGACGCCTGTCTCCAGAAATCCGTTCCCAATCTTCGCATCAAGGGCGACAAAGAAACCAACCCCGAGGTGGCAGATACCTATGAGCTGATTCACGCAGAGCCTGTTGCAGAAGGCAAGCCTGCTCCCGATGTTATCATTGATTTCGGCAAAGCGGCAATAGCGTGCGGCATCGGCTATCCCGGTCTTTCCGGTAAAGTGTTAAGCCCCAAATACGGTCCCTTTGTGCGGTACTGCTTTATCATCACAGACGCACCGCTCGACACCGACGAGGCAATGGATGAAAGCCTTTGCGACATGTGCGGAAAGTGCAAGGAAGCCTGCCCCGGCAACGCCATCACGGATGACGGCTTAAACACATGGCAGTGCGCAGTGTACTATCGCGGCGCGCACAAATCCAACCCCTTTATGAAAGAGGATTTCTTAAAAGACCATCCGGAGCGGGAAGCTATTTTAAACGGTGAAAAGGTGTTTGACAGAGAGTCAGCAAGAGAAATCTATCCACATCTTTCCTTCCTGCCTAAGACAAACTGGGGTTATGCGCCTTGTATTTGCGGTAAAAAATGCGATATGGCGTGCTACAAGCATCTGAAGGAAAAGGGGGTTTTGGCAAAATGAGAAACAAAATTATTGCGCTTGCAAAAAGCACCGGAGCGGATTTAGTGGGCTTTGCGCCTGCGTCCCGTTTCGATAAAGAGGACGAAATTTTTAAAATCTTCCCTGACACCAAAACGGTTATCGGCTTTGGCTTCCGTGTTCTCCGCGGCAGCTACCGCGGCGTGGAGGAAGGCACAACCTACTACCAGTACTCCACCATGGGCGTGGAAAATTTAGAGGAAACCGTGATGCCCATGTGCCAGATTCGTGTGGCTATGATGATGGAGGAGGAAGGCGCAATTGCCGTTCCCCAGAGACGCCATCAGCAGATTATGAAAGAGGAAAACAGCACGAACCCCGAAAAGGACTATACCGAGATTTTCCGCGGCGTGGAAAACGAGCACCAGATGAATTTTGCCGATGCGGCGGTGAAATGCGGTTTGGGCGAAATCGGTTTTTCCGGTGCGCTTTTAACCGATGAATTCGGCCCCTTTGTGCGCTACTGCTTCATTTTAACCGATGCAGAGCTGGAAGAAACACCCGTTAAAACACCTCACCTGTGCGACAACTGCGGCAAGTGCAAAAAAGCCTGCCCCGGCAACGCCATCAAAGACGAGGGTGGCATTGAGCCCTGGCAATGCGCAACATATTATAACGGTGCCAACGGCACGAAAAATCCCTTTATGGCGCCCGACCATTTTGCGGATTTTGAAAACCGCATTGAAATCATCAGCGGCGAAGCAAAGGTTGACCCCGAGCTTGCAAAGAAAATTTTAGATGCCTGCTACTGTTATCCCCCCATCGGTCATAAATACAGAAGCAGCATTTGCGGCAGAGCCTGCGACAGAGCTTGCTATGTGCATTTAGAGGAAAAAGGACTTCTGACCAAAGCATTCCAAACACCCTTCCGCAAGCGGGAAGAATGGAAATTTGACGTGGAGGATTTTAAAGAATGAAAGCGAGAATCGTTTATTTAAACGAAGCGGTGGAAACCGTGGATATCATCACAAAAGTTGAAGGGGACGCCACCTTAGCCACCCTTCCTGCGCTGGACTACACCAAAATCAATTATATTGATTTCGGATACGATTATTTCAACGCCGGAAACGATGAAGACGGATACCTCGTTTATCATCAGGTGCTTTACAACTTCGGAAGCCGTGTGGACCACGAGCATTGTCACAGAAACAACGAGCTTCCCATTTATGGTGTTAAGCGTGGCGAGGAAGCTATGGTGGCAATTGTTACCGGCATGCCCCACGATTTTGACATTTGTTACGGAACCAAATCCGGCATAAACTATATCTATGCCAGATTCAACATTGATGGCGAAACACCTTACGAAGACATCTGCGTGCAGTATCATGCCCTTCACGGTGCCGATGCCAACTATTCCGGCATGGGTAGATGCTACCGCAAATATTTGCTGGACACCGGCTTCATCACCCCCATCAAAGACAGAATGAATCCCGTTTTGGAATATACCAAGGATTCTGCATACATCCGCCTTCGTCTGGCATGGAAACCCGTTCCCACACCCGTGGAGGAGCAGACGGAAGAAAACGAGCCGCCCATGCATGTGGCGATGACCTTTAGGCGTGTGGAGGAGCTGATTGACGAGCTGAAGAAGCAGGGCGTGGATAAAGCCGAGCTGTGTCTGGTTGGCTGGAATAAAAGCGGCCACGACGGCAGATGGCCCAATCCCTTCCCGGTTGAGCCCGAGCTGGGCGGCGAGGACGATTTGCGCCACCTCATTCAATATGCACAGGAAAACGGCTATCAGATCACCTGCCACACCAATAGTGAGGATTCCTATTCCATCTCCGATATGCACGACGAGAAAAACAACAGTCTGTATTCCAAAGACGGCACGCCTCGTTTAGGCGGTGCATGGGGCGGCGGCAGAAGCCGTACCATCTGTCCGGTACCGGCGCTTCGTCAGGCAAAGGAACTTCTGCCGAAAATTGCAGATTTAGGCTTCCGAGGTGCACATTATATTGACGTGATGGGTATCGTGAATGCAAAAAGTTGCTATCATCCCGACCATCCTTTAACGAAAAAGGAATATGTTGAGGTTTATCACGATATAGCAGATGTAGCGATCGAACAGTTCGGCGGATATTCCTCGGAGGGCGGCTATCACTTTATGTGCAAAAAATTAGACTATGCACTCTACACCACCTTTGCAGATCCCTTTATGGATGTATCACGGTTTGCAGACGATGAATCCATCTACTATAGCCGTTTGATTCCTCTGTGGGAGATTGTGTTCCACGGCACCGTACTTTCCAATCCTTTCACCTGCTCTGTAAATGCGGCAGTTAAGGACAAAAGAAGCCAATTAAAATCCATTGAATTCGGTTCCCGTCCCACCATTTATTACTACTCCGCTTTCGTAACACCTCAGGACGGCGGCCTGGGTAACTGGATGGGTAACACCGACATCACCTGCAACGATCAGGCAGATTTAGAAAGGAGCGTTGATTGCGTGAAGCAGGTGTATGAGGAATATAAAGAGCGCAGATACCTGCAGACCGAGTTTATGGAAAGCCACGAAGAAATTGCTCCCCAGGTGTATGAAATCACCTATTCCGACGGAAGTAAAATCGTAGTGGATTATAATAAGGAAACCTATCAGTTAATCAAAGCGTAAAAATTGAGATAAGGAGTGGCAATTTGTTGCCACTCCTTGATTTTTGCGCCGGTTGATGATATAATGGAAAAAATGGAGTTTTTGGGAAATAAGGATTTGACGAAGGTGTGAATGATGAAAACATTATATATGATTGGCGGCACGATGGGAGTGGGAAAAACAACCGTGTGCCAACAGCTAAAACGAGATTTACAGAATAGCGTATTTCTTGACGGAGATTGGTGTTGGGATGCAA
>JAFQLU010000109.1 GCA_017396465.1 Clostridia bacterium
GATAAACGCAGCATATGATGAATCCGTTTCCGGCACAGCTGTTGCGGCATTCTATAAAGATAATCAACTGATGCATCTGGCTTCCTCTGATATCACAGAAGCAACGCAGGTGTTCACCATCGAAACGGAAACTGAAATCGTTCCCGATTACGTAAAAGTATTCCTTTGGGATTCTTTTGTAAATGTGAAACCTTTAGCTGAAGCCGTTACCGTAACAGATATCAAGGTAAACACACCTTCTCTTTATCTGCTGGGCGACTCTGTTTGTGCATTCTATGATTCCTATAGCTTCTGGCAGCAGGGCTGGGGTACCCATATCGAGCCACTCTTTACCTCCGACCTCATCGTTCGGAACGTTGCAGTTGGCGGAAGATCCACCAAGACATTCAGAGAAAACCATTGGGATAATGTTTATGCCGGCATCAAATACGGCGATTATGTGATGATTAACTTCGGTCTGAATGATATCGGCTCCATTGCCTCCGGCAAAGGTACCTCTTTAGAAGACTACGAAATGTATCTGAATCTGTACTGTGACGAAATTAAGGCAAAGGGTGCAACCCCCATCCTGATTTCTCCCATGCCCGAATGTAACACCTCTCACAATGCGCTGATTGCAAGATCCGGCGTGATGGAAAAAGTGGCAAAAGAACAGGGTATTGTATTCCTGCCTCTGAACAACACCTTAAACTATCAGTGGATTTTAGACGAAAACGGCAACTACAGCGAGTCGATGTCCAAGGCAACCTTCGATTACTATTTCCTCTCCGAAGCAGCATTCAACCGTCTGGAAGAAGAATACGGCAAGGAAATTCCTCAGGATCAGTGGGATTATATTGCAGAAACACCTGACCGCACCCATATCAATATCGACGGTGCGCAGCACGTGGCACAGACCATTGCAGACCTTTTAGCAGATTCCGATTCGCCTTTAAAATCCTATTTAAAATAACATAATTTACCATAGAACGGAGCCTTCTTTTAAGGCTCTGTTCTTTTTTTGTATAAAACCTTTCTGTTTCGCAAAAACTACCGATGCATAATTTTATGCAAAGAAAGGTTGAGGCATTTATGAAAACTCTGGATAATCTCTGCTTGCTTTTAGTCATCGTGGGTGCACTGAACTGGGGAAGCATTGGTCTTTTCGGGTTAGACCTTGTAGGATTTTTATTTGGCGGACAGCTTTCCGTTATCAGCCGGATTATTTTCTCTTTGGTAGGTCTTGCCGGACTCTGGTCCATCACACTTCTCTTCAAAGAAAAGGTTCCTGCAGAAACACATTAAGGCACAATCGGCGCGGCACAAACTGCATTTTGCGGTTTGTGCCGTAACCGTTTTGTCACTGTTTTGTAAAAAAAAATAAAAATACTCTTCCCTTTTTCGAAAATTTGTGTTATACTATAATAGAATACGAATGTAAGCTACTTAAAAAATATAAATATCGGAGGTATTATATTATGGCTATCAAGACCGAAAACGAACTTGGCGCAATTGTTGTATCTGAAAACGTCATTGCACGCATTGCCGGTATTGCAACATCCAATTGCTACGGCGTAGTTGGTATGGCATACAAAAGCACAACAGATAATATTGCCGCTCTTTTGAAATGGGATTCCATCACAAAGGGCATCAAGGTTAACACAGAAGAAGATAAAATCACCTTAGATTTGCACGTTATTTTAGAATACGGTGTAAATATCAAGGTTATCTGCGAAAGCATTATCAGCAATGTAACATATGCCGTTGAAAGCGCTACGGGCTTTAAAGTTGGAAAAGTTACCGTAAACGTGGAAGGCATCAGAATTGACGAATAATCTCGGAGGTGCAAAGAGTTGATATATACAGCTGATTCCGAAAGCTTGTGCCGGGCTTTTTTATCCGGTGCCAACAAGCTTTGTAATCATAAAATTATTTTAAATGACTTAAACGTGTTCCCTGTTCCCGACGGTGACACAGGTTCTAACATGTCCATGACCATTACGGCGGCGGTAAACGATATTTTAAAGAACGATTATCAGACCGTTGGCAAAGTGATGGGCGGAATTGCTTCTGCTTCCCTGCGTGGTGCAAGAGGTAACTCCGGCGTTATCCTGTCCCAGCTGTTCCGCGGTATGCAAAGACGCCTGGCTGACTGCACAACTGCAGACGCAAAAGACATTGCTGAATGCTTTAAAGAAGGCGTAAACGCTGCATATAAAGCAGTTATGAAGCCCATGGAAGGTACTGTGCTTTCCGTATCCCGTGACGCAGCTGATGCTGCTGTGGAAGCAGCAGCTACCACAGGCGACATCGTTGAAGTGGTTCGCGCAGCAACCAAAGCGGCGCAGGAAAGCTTAGCACGCACACCGGAGCTTCTGCCCCAGCTGAAGCAGGCAGGCGTTGTAGACTCCGGCGGTCAGGGTGTTGTGTACCTGCTGGAAGGTGCTTTAGAGTATTTAGAAACCGGCGTGATGATTGAACTGACTGAAGCTGAAGTCAGCGTTGCTACCACATTGGACAAAAAGGTTTTAGACGCCAACATCAAATTTATCTACTGCACAGAATTCTTAATTGAAAAGAAATCCGATGGCGGTCCCGTTGGTCTGTTCCGTGACAGAATATCCAAAAAAGGCGACTGCATGGTTGTTATCGACGACGACGATATTGTGAAGGTGCATATCCACACCAACAATCCCGGTTATGTGATTGAAGAAGCACTCAAAGTCGGCGAACTGTTAAATATCAAAATCGATAATATGAAATATCAGCATGACGAAGGTTCCTCCGCACCTTCCGCTCCTCAGGAGCCGGAAAAGGAAGTGGGCTTTGCCGCTGTTGCCGCAGGCGACGGCTTGGAAAGCATCTTCCTGGATATGGGCGTAGACGCCGTTATCAAAGGCGGTCAGACTATGAACCCCAGCACAGATGATATCTTAAATGCCGTTAATGGCATCAATGCAAAAACCGTTATCATTCTGCCCAATAACAAAAATATTATTATGGCGGCAAAACAGGTTCCGGACTTCACCGATAAAAACATCGTTGTTTTGGAAACCCGTTCTGTTCCTGCAGGTATTGCGGCGCGTTTGGCATTTGACCCTGCCGCTTCTGTAGAAGATAATGTGGAAGCGATGAACGAAGCAATCGCTTCTGTGAAAACAGGTCAGGTTACCTTCTCTGTCAGAAACTTTGTGTTCGACGGCAACGAGTATCCCGAAAACAAAATCATCGGTATCACAGGCGGCGAAATCAAATCCGTTGGCGATGATTCCTTTGATGTGCTGCTGGAGCTTTTAGCTATGGATGTAGATGAGGACAGCGAAGTGATCAGCGTATACTTCGGCGGTA
>JAFQLU010000110.1 GCA_017396465.1 Clostridia bacterium
CCCGGATTCAGATGTGTTGTTTGTTGCGGAAAACAGCGCTTTTTATTTCCTGAACAAGCAGGGAGAAGTCATCAGCCAAAGTCCGGAACTGAAAAAGGATTCCTATAAGCTTGCGTCTTCGGATAATGTGTCTTATATGGATGCATCCGGCAATGTATATATTCTGCCTTGCGACACCTCGGATTCATTGTATCGCATCCGCAAAGGAGAAAGCACGGCAGAAAAAATTCTGTTAAACCTGACGTACTCAGCCAAGGACGGTGTGTTCGGAGAATATGACGGAAAGTTGTATCTTGAGATTCTGGATATGAACACACCGAGAGTGATTTGTCTGAATCCGTCCGATATGTCGGAAATTTGGAATGTGGAGCTGACCCGGAATGAATATTCATCATCAAACCGATTGACGGATATATGTCAGAATATTCTCTTTTATCACCGCTACAACAGCTACACAAGCCTTGCCGTGGTGGCAGAAAAAAGACTGTGTGAGCTGGACGCCGAAACCGGTGCGCTGAAACTGGAAACCAACATTGACGGCAGCAACATCTTATTCTTAGACCATAACCCTGACACCAAAAAAATGCTTGTGTGCACAGGAGAAGGGTTCTATGAAAAAAGCTACGGAATGTATGATTGGGAAAAAGCAATCAAGACCTTTGATACCCGAAAGGGCGTTGCGGCGTATGCGGAAGGCAAACTGTATTTTGCAGGAAGCGCCGATGCAGAGCTTGCGCTATGGTATCGGGAAACCTTCCCGCCTGTTGGCGAATGCTTAACCGGGGTGGAAGTGGAAAGCAGTTTGAATACATATGCCGACGACGGAAACGGATTGCTTGCAATCGGAAGCGGCTCCTATTCCGGAAATCTTATATTGTATCAGATGGACGAAAAACGTGTGGTGTCTGTCACGGAAACGAAAAAGATTGAAGAAATGCACTTTGCGGCAGATAAGCTGTTTGTGCTTATGGATTCTAAAACGGCGGAAGTTTACGGAAAAGACGGATGCAGCCTTGCAAACATTGATTTAAAATCCTGCCTGGGAACGTATCAGAAGGAAATCTATGTGTGGAACGGAACCGTATATGTTGCATCAGACTATGACGGTATCGTGGCCTTTGACCTGAAGGGCACCGATCTGAAACCGCAAAGAATCCTGGATGATAGCAATGATCCCCGTCGGTATGCTTTTGCAGATGGTGTTGTATATTATTTTGAAGAATCCGATGACAACCTGATATACTGCAGTATGAACCTTGCAACCGGCAAGAAAACCACAATTTCCGAATCGGGAAAAACGGTGCGGTATTCCTCTGATTCCATTGACCGTGTTGCCGCATCGAAGGACGGAAAAACAGCCGCTTTTGTCTCCTCGGAAGGATTCATTGGTGTGTGCCGTAATAATAACCTGCGCAGAATTTCTTATCCGAAGGAGCAGTCCGATGTGGCACAACTGCTTCTCACACCGGATGGAACGAATCTTTTAATTCTGCAGGAAAGCGGTACTGTCGTGCGGTATTCCACCGAAACATCAGAGGTGTTGGGAACATATCGCTCGAACGTTGCGGTAAAGACAGGTCATAGCCTGAAAACAATGGGCAATGATGCTTTTGTTGCAGGCGAAAATGTAGTGGTAGATATTGGCACCATGCAGGAAAGAGTCCGCATGGACGATGCTTTTTATGTAACAGAAGGAAATCATGCATTTCTGGCAAGTTATTATCAAAACGGGAAAAATGTACTTTTTAGATACGATATTCTCTCCACCGAAGCGGTTCTGAAGAAAACAGACGAATATCTTGCAAAATTCGGGCAGTAAAGAAAGGAAAACTATGAAAACAGGATTGGTTTTAGAGGGCGGTGCCATGCGCGGCATGTTCACCGCAGGGGTACTCGATGTGATGATGGAGCAGGGAATGGCGTACGACGGCGCCGTGGGCGTCTCGGCAGGCGCCTGCTTCGGATGTAATTATAAATCAAAGCAAGTGGGCCGCGCCATCCGCTACAACGAACGGTTCTGCAGGGACAAGCGTTATTGCAGCTTCCGCTCTCTTATCACCACGGGGGATTTATACGGTGCAGAATTTTGCTACCGCACCATCCCCGAGGAGCTGGACGTCTTCGACCGGGAAACCTTCGAGGCAAACCCCATGGAATTTTTTATGGTGTGCACCGATGTGGTAACGGGAAAAGCGGTGTACCGCGCCTGCAAAAAAGGCGAAGATTATTTAGAATGGATGCGTGCTTCTGCCTCCATGCCTCTTGCGTCCCGTATCGTGGAAATCGACGGCGGCAAGTATTTGGACGGCGGCATAGCGGATTCTATCCCCCTGCGGTTTATGGAGTCTGCAGGATATGGCAAAAATGTGGTAATTTTAACCCAGCCCCCTGCCTACCGCAAAAAGAAAAACAGCCTGATGCCTCTGTTTCATATCGCGCTTCGCAAATACCCCAAGCTGATAGAGGCACTTGAAAAAAGGCACGAAATGTATAACGAAACACTTTGCTATGTGAAAGCACAGGAGGCGGCAGGGAAAGTCTTTGTGATTCAGCCGCCGGAAAAGCTCCCGGTGGGGCACATAGAGCACGAAAAAGCAAAGCTTCGCGAAACCTACGAAATCGGAAGAGCACAGATGACGGAGCAGTTAGAAGAACTGAAACGGTTTTTGGCAGAATAAAATCAAACAACAGAAAGAGGTTTTATCTATGAAATGGTTTATTGCATCCGATATTCACGGCTCGGCATATTATGCAGAGAAGATGCTGGCGGCATTCGCCCGGGAAAGTGCTGATAAAATGCTCCTTTTGGGTGATATTTTGTATCACGGACCGCGAAACGATTTGCCGAAGGAATATAATCCCAAAGAAGTGATATCTTTGCTGAACACAAAAAAAGACCGCATTTTGTGCGTCCGCGGAAATTGCGACACCGAGGTGGACCAAATGGTGCTGGAATTTCCCGTTTTAGCAGATTACTGCGTGATTCACGACTCGGGCGTAACGGTGTATGCCACCCACGGGCATGTGTATCATGAAGAAAACCTTCCGCCCCTACAAAAAGGCGATGTGCTTCTTCACGGACACACTCATGTGCCGAAAAATGCACAGCACGAAGCCTATCGATGCCTCAATCCCGGCTCGGTTTCCATCCCCAAGGAGGGAAGCCATCACGGGTATATGATTTTTGAAAACGGTGTGTTCCTCTGGAAGGATATGGACGGGAATGTAGTTGAGATATAAATGCGCAAAAATAACACCCTTTGCTTGTCGGATATTTCCGGCAGACAAGGGGTGTTTTATTTTGGAAAGATCATTTTATTTTCCCCGATATTCTCTGGGGGATGTGCCGAATACCTCTTTAAACCTTCTGGAAAAATACACATAATCCGTAAATCCGCACTTTTCCGCAATCTCGGAAAGAGAAAGAGAGCCTGCATACACCTCCATCAGAAATGATGCATGGGTTACGCGGATTTCATTCAAAAAAGCAAGAGGCGTTTTTCCGGTCATTTTTTTAAAATGGGCGCGGATATAATCCTCGGCGTAGCCGCTTTCCCGAAACAGTCGGGACGGAGAAAGGTCACTTTCGTAAAACCGCGTGGTAAGGGCATCTATCACCTTGCCCACCGCATGACTCAAATCATCGGTCACCTTTAAGTGCTGCAGCAGAAAATGGGTGTATGCCGCATATAAACGCTCTGAATAGGTGTCCTGATGTCGGTTCCGATACAGGAGCTGTGCCAGCGTTTCCCCCTCCTTGTCCTCTGTATCCGAAAGCACAATCGGCTGATTTGCATGAAGCAGATGCTCAAAATATCCGCATATGGAAATGTTTACAAAGCCGTTTCGGGAAACGGAGCCGTGGCGCATGCCCGGCGGCACGATAATGATGGTTCCCGGAAGAAAGGGTAAATCCCCGGTGTCGGTTTTTAAAAAGCCTTCTCCTTCTATGTATTGCATTACCTCGTACGCACTATGCTGATGCATAGGATATGAAATAATCCCGTCTTGGGTGCGGTTTACATGAAAAATCATAGAAACATCTCCTTTTCCTTTAGTGTATCATAAATCTATCTTTTGTGCAAGTTTGTATATCCTGTGTTATACCGTAAAAAAGAAAATTCATGGTAGAATAAGATATATTCTGAAATAACAAAAAAGAAAAAGGAGGAAATTCCATGAAAAAAACAGAAGGCCTGCAAAGGGGCATGGGCATCGGCGGATGGCTGACAAACTACAAGCGGTTCCATGTTCTGCCGCAGGAAATCAGAAAGCATATCACCGTAGGGGATATGGAGCATTTTGAAACCTATATCACAGAGCGTGATATTGCATATATCGCATCTTTAGGGATGGATCATGTGCGTCTGGGATTCGACCAGATTGTGGTGGAGGAGACGCCTTTTCAGTACCGTGAAAATATCGTGGCAATTCTCAAAAACTTCGTCGGCTGGTGCCGCGCATATCATCTGCGCCCGATTCTGAATCTGCACAAGGCGGTGGGGAATTACTGCGACGTGATAGAAGACGTGAGCCTGATGGAAAGCGAAGAGCTGGGGGAACGGTTTGTTGCATTGTGGTGCATGCTGGAGGATACGTTTTCCGGCGAAAACGATGTGGTGTTTGAACTGCTGAACGAAGTGGTAGACCCCGATGCCGAGGCGTGGAACCGTCTGGCGGAAAAAACCATTTCTGCCATTCGTGCCAAGAACAAGGATCGTCTTTTGATTGTGGGTGGTATCGATTGGAACAATCCCTCGGGCTTGGACCTTATCAAGGTCTATGACGACGAAAATATCATCTACACGTTCCACTGTTATGCACCCCATGAGTTTACCCACCAGCAGGGCGTTCTGAAATGGCGGCCGCTTTACTATAACCGCAAAATGCCATACCCCTCCGAGGATGTGGAGCGGTACCGTGACTATCAAAAGCTTTACGGCGACCCGGACCACTACGAGGGATTGGACCGCATCGATATAGAGTATCTTCGAACATATTTAGAGCCTGCCAAACGGTTTTGTGAACGTCACCCCGATAAAATTCTGTGGTGCGGTGAATTCGGCACCATCCGGCATGCCGACATCACATGGCGCGAAAACTGGATGCGTGACATGATAACCATTTTAAAGGAGTGGGACATTCCCTACTGTGTGTGGAACTATTTAAGCACGCCCAACGACGGAAACCGTTTCAGCTTAGTGGATGACGATTCGCGCACTATCTTAAGCGAGGAAATGGCACGGATTATCAGAGGAGATATCGGATGAATGCTTTGCTTTTGATCTGTAGCGTTATATGCTCCGGCGCGCGAAACATTTTTTCCAAAGCCATATCGGATCTGCCCTTTGGCACCAAACCCTTTTTTCTGGCGCAGGCAGTCAGCTTTCTTTGCGGAAGCGCGGTGCTTTCGGTGGTGCTTCGGTGTGATTTTTCTGCCAATCCTATCACGGTGCTGTATGCCGTAATCTATGGAAGCCTGCTGATTTCGGCGCAATACTGCTATACCTCTGCCATGAAGCGCGGCAATATAGGCGTGTGCGCCACGGTGTATTCCTTGGGATTTATTTTTCCCACCCTTTCGGGGTGCATCTTCTGGCAGGAAAGCCTGGGCGTGATAAACGCCTTCGGAATTCTGCTGGTAATTCCCGCCATCCTTTTATCGGGCTTGCCGGAAACAAGCAGGGATAAAACGAAAAAAAGGGAAAAAACAGAAAAAACAGAAAAAACAG
>JAFQLU010000111.1 GCA_017396465.1 Clostridia bacterium
CGGCTCGCTCCAGGTGTCTCCGTTGTCGGAGGAAAAAGATTCTGCCAAAGCGCCCAAATCCGTGCGTGCAAGCATGCGGATGGTGCCGTCGGTTTTTTCATACGCCATCGCTTCGTCAAAATAGGTGGAAAGCTTTTGGTGTCCGTATTGGCGCGTGTAGGTTTTGCCGTTATCGTCGGAGATGCTGTAGCCATATCTGCCGTCGGTCTGGTCGTAGTTAAAGTTGATCCATCTGCCGCTGCTTGTGACCAATGGCTTGCACCGCAGAAAGCCTTTGTCTAAATATCGGGGCTCGGTAAAGGTGAGCACATCGGCATCCGGGTTTTCGCAGATGGTTACCCATTCTGCGTGGTCGAAATCCGGGAATTCGTAGCCCTCCACCCATGTCCATGGCTGACCTTCCTTTGCCCAATCGGGGCGGGGTGGACGCTCGGCAGACGGAAGCTCCCTTGTGTTATTCTGCACCCAGAAAACGTGAAGCGCACCGTTTGGCGCCATCCATAGCTGGATATCTAAAGCGTGCACCAGATTTTCTTTGGAGGAGGGAATGACTAAAACCGGATCGGACCAGGTTTTGCCGCCGTCGTCGCTTGTAACAAGCAGGTTATAGTTTTCCATATGAGGCTCAACGGTGCCGCCGGAGTACCAGCCTAAAAAGATTCTGCCGCCCGGAGAAACCGCCACGGTGGGGCATCCCTGAAACTGACGAATGTGTTCTTTGTATGCCTCATCCTTGGGATAAAGCTTCATTTCACAGGGAATATTTTTTGCATTGTTCATGGAATCAATCCTTTCGGTTAAAGCTTTTCTTTAGCATATCACAATTTGAGGTAGCGGTCAAGTGAAAATGGGGCGCATGCCAGAATTGTGTATGAAAAAAGCGATTTTCAAAACTTTTTTGAAAATCGCTTGATATTACAGGTGCAGGATTCTGCCTGCCGCATCCGCCTTTCCGATAGCCGCAAAAGATATTGAAATCCTCTGCCGTGACTGCTGTCGAATAAAGGAAAAGATTTGAAGATGGGTTTGCAAAGAACGGTACAAAACGCCGGTCAGCAGAGCAGGGCGAGAAGTCCGGATTGCAAGAATATCTTTCGCAAGCAAGCGAAAGGACAGGCAAAATCCTCGTTTTCCGAAGAGCGGATTGTGCAGCGCGAAGAGAGTGGTGTATACATGCATAATCTATTGTTTATGATGAAAGCTCTCGCATGGAAGCGACTGCACGCACCGTCGGATAGTTCATGATTTATTTTTCAGCGTGTTCCTTTACCACTTTTTCCTGAATGTCGGAGGGACACTGTTCGTAGCGAACGAAATCAAATGTGAATTCGCCGCGACCGTTTGTGATGGCTTTCAGGTCCACAACATAGCGATACATTTCGGAAACGGGAACTTCCGCTTCAACCAATGTTTCGTTGCCTTCGGGGTTCATGCCCAGGATACGACCACGACGCTTGTTGAGGTCGCCGATAACGTCGCCGGTATAATCGTTGGGAACGGTTACCTTCAGTTCGCCGATGGGCTCAAGCAGAATGGGGCTTGCGTTGGGCATAGCAGCCTTATAAGCCAGGTTTGCCGCTGTTTTAAATGCCAATTCGGAAGAGTCAACTGCGTGGTAAGAACCGTCTAACAGTGTTGCCTTTAAGTTTACCATGGGGTAGCCTGCCAGCACACCGTGAACCATACTTTCCTGGATACCCTTTTCAACTGCGGGGAAGTAGTTCTTCGGAACGCTTCCGCCGAATACTTTTTCTTCAAAGGTCAAGCCGTCCACTTCGCCGGGACCGAACTGCATCTTAACGTGACCGTACTGACCGTGACCGCCGGACTGTTTCTTATGCTTACCTTCTGCTTCCACAACCTTGCGGATTGCTTCGCGGTATGCAACCTTAGGTTCTTTTAAGTCTGCGGTTGCGGAGAATTTATTCTGCAGCTTGGACATGATAATGTCTAAGTGCTGTTCACCCATACCCTCGATGATGGTTTCGTGGGTTTCATGGTTTCTGTACATATTGAATGTGGGATCTTCCTGCATCAGCTTCTTAAGACCTGTGCTAATCTTATCCTCGTCACCCTTTGCTTTGGGCTCAATTGCCATAGCCAGAACGGGTTTCGGGAAACGGAACTTGGGCATGATAACCGGGTTCGCTTCTGTGCATAGACAGTCGCAGGTTTCTGTAACGGTCAGCTTTGTAACCGCACCGATATCTCCGGCACGCACTTCGGGAACCTCAATCAGCTTCTTGCCGAAGGGAACATAGAGCTTACCGATTTTTTCCTGTTTTTCTCTGTCGGCATTGTAAACGGTGGAGTCTGCTTTTATGGTACCTGCCATAACCTTAAAGTAGGACAGCTTGCCATAGTAGGGGTCAACCACGGTTTTAAAGATGCGGACAATCAGCTCGTTATCCTTGTCACAGATGATTTCAAAGGGAGAGTTTGTATTTTTGTAGGTTGCTCTGTGCAGGAACACTTCGTCGGGAGCGGGAACATAGTCCACAATTGCATCCAGCAAGAATTCCACGCCGATACCCTTTGCAACGGAACCGGACAGAACAACGGACATGGTACCGTATTTTAAGCCGTATTTAATCGCATAGTTGATTTCATCGTCTGTAAATTCTTCGCCTGCGAAGTATTTTTCCAGATATTCGTCATTGCATTCTGCAACGGCTTCCAAAAGCTGTGCACGGTGCTCATCAGCGATTTCCTGCATATCGGCAGGGATGTCGCCGTATGTATATTTACCGTCGGGCGTGAAGATTTTTGCACGCATGGTAGCAATGTTGATAAAGCCTGTGAATTCTTCGCCGTCCATGATGGGCAGAAGCAGGGGAGCAACGGATTTACCGAAGGTGTCCTTGAGCTGTCCCACAACGCGGGAGAAGTCTGCTTTGGGATCGTCTAATTTATTGATATAGAAAATAACGGGAATATCTTTTTCCTTTGCCATTTTCCAAGCTTTTTCCGTACCTGCACTGACACCGGATTTACCACTGATCATCACAACGGCGCTACCGCAAACGCGAAGACCTTCAATCATTTCACCCACGAAATCGGAATATCCGGGAGTGTCCACGATGTTGATTTTCACGCCTTTCCATTCGATGGGAGCCACCGATGTGGAAATGGAAATTCTGCGTTTGATTTCCTCGGGGTCGTAGTCGGAAATGGTGCTTCCTTCTGTGATTCTGCCACGGCGGTCAATGGCACCTGCTTTGTGAAGCAAAGCTTCGCACATGGTGGTCTTTCCGGCATTGCCGTGCGCCATCAGGCAGACATTTCGGATATCTCTTGTGTTAAAATCGTACATTCGTAGGTCCTCCTTTATGTTTTGTTCGTTCTTTGCAGGGTTTTCACCCTTATATTATTATATTTCGGTATTTATATGGTAGAATCCTTTTTTTATACGGGGTGTAAAACCAACAAAATTTATAGGGTGAATTTGTGCAATTTAGACAAAAGAAAATATAAAAAGTGCGAAATCGACAGTAATAATCACCGTTTTCTACAAGGGTGTTTTGATGGTTGACATAGGTGAAAAAGGGTGATAAAATAGAGGCGAAAAAGGAGGGATGCATTTATGAGCAAAAAGATGGTATGCTTGTTATGTATTTTGCTTTTTGGAATGTCCATCCTGCCCGTCTCTGCCGAACGTCCCTTGACGGAGGAAACGTACAAAGCAAAGCTGCACGCAGAACTTTTAAAGCTGTATATGGAAGAAGAACAAAGTAGCGGCGCACCGCAGAAAACGGAAATTCTAGTGCAGATGAAGGACAGAAATATGTCACCCTACAGAGTCTATAACACAGTTCGTTCCTTGGTGGAAAATAATTTCACCACGGAAGGCAGGGTGGACGGAGGACTGTTCGTTCTTTCCTTTGCCAACAGACGAATGGCACTTGCGGCGGCAATGTCGCTGAATCAGGTAGATATGGTTCTGTGGGCGAATTTGAACGTCGATGCAACCTTGCTGAAAAAGCCTGTTGGGAACGAAATTCGGTTTCAAATCGGAAGCAATCAGGTCAAGATTTTTGGCAACGAGTTTTGGATAGATTATGAAAATCCCCAAGTGGTTCCCTATCTGGAGGAAGATTCCGGTCGCACCATGATTCCCCTTGTGGCGCTTACGGCGATTTGCCCCGTGACAACGGCGTGGAACGCTGAAACACGGGAAGTAACCGTGTCGGGAATGAGACAAAATGTTCGGTTTAAGATAGGAGATCCTTGCATAAAACTGTCTGCGGCAACAAGAATCAGTTCTGTAGAAAAGGAATATGTTTCCGATGCTGTGCCACAGATAACGGAAGACCGCACATTTCTGCCACTTCGCCTTTGTGGCGACCTTTGGGGATTCGATGTAACCTGGATTCCCAAAACCCGGGAAATTGTGCTGAAAGAGAAGGCTGTGGAGCAGCTTGTGGATTTTGAGCCTTACTGGGAAGAAACGGAAGACGCGGTACGTTTGGGCATTAAACTGGTGAACCATGCGCCTGTTCCCATCTTTGTTGAACATTACAGCGCAGGCGCAACAAAAGTTACCGTGATAAACGAAAAGGGAAAGCAGATAAATCCCATATACCAAAACCTCGCCGGCGGCGCGGTAACAGTTCCTACGGTGGCTGACAGAGAAAAAATCTTTGCAGACATTTTTGAAAAAGAAGATGTGCCGCCGGGCAACTATCAGGTAAGCGTGCGGCTTGCGGCAACACCGTCGTTATACGGCAAGGAATTTGAGTGGAAAGAAGAAACTGTAAGGGTAACCGTGACGGTACCGTAACTCATAAAGGAGAATACATATGAAAGTCATTTTAATTCTATCGGACGGAATGCGTCCTGAAGCTATCACAGACATTCCGGAAGCTCAGGAAATGATGCAAAAATCCTCCTATGCTTTGGATGCCACCACGGTGATGCCTTCGGTGACGCTGCCGTGCCATATGTCGCTGTTTCACAGCGTAGACCCCATGCGCCACGGTACTACTACAAATACTTATATGCCTCAGGTGCGACCGATTGCGGGACTTTGTGAGGTTCTGCGCAAAGCAGGAAAGAAAAACGCTTTTTTCTATAACTGGGAGGAGCTTCGCGATTTAGCACGCCCCGATTCTTTGATGCACAGCTATTTCTATTCCGGTCATCAGGAGGGGTGGTATGAGGTGGCAAACAAAAAGGTGACCGATGCGGCAATGTCTTATATCGCAGAGGAAAAACCGGATTTTGTGTTCCTGTATTTAGGTTGGACGGACGAAGCAGGTCATAAATACGGCTGGATGACAGAGGAGTATATGCGTGCCGTGAAAGAATCCTGGAAAGCCATCAAGCGTATGACGGATGCATTTTCCGAAGAGTATACGATTATCGTCACCGCAGACCACGGCGGACATGATCGCACTCACGGAACGGACATGCCGGAGGATATGCTGATTCCCGTGATGGTTCAAGGAGAAGGTTTTCCGGAGAATACGAAGCTGGAAAACGTGAATATCAAGGATTTCGCACCGACTATTGCAAAATTGTTGGAAACAGAGCCGGATGCAGAGTGGGAAGGAAAAAGTCTAATATAAAAATAGAAAACTGCGATAAAATAATTTTATCGCAGTTTTTTTGTTTTGTGTGGTATGCGCATTTTACTACGCCCAAGGTTCATATAATATTGTGGAGCATTAAGTACGCCTTCAGCTTTTCAAAGGTCTGATTGCTGATATCGTGCTCGATTTTGCAGCTATCCTCAAAGGCGATTTCCTCGTCCACGCCCAAAGCCATCAGCGCTTTTGCAATAATCTGGTGGCGCTCAAAAATCTTTGCGGCAATTTCCATGCCTTTTTCCGTTAAGGTGATATCGCCGCCGGCGTCAACCGAAATGTATCCCTCTTCGCGGAAGGATTTCATGGCAACAGACACGCTGGGCTTGGAAACACCCAGATGGTTGGCAATATCGATAGAACGGACGGAGCCTTCTTTTCGTGTGATAGCAAGAATGGCTTCCAGATAGTTTTCAGCAGATTCTTTGATTAGCATAGTATTCCCTCATTCGAAAAAATATTATATATATCATATCATACAAAATCCGATTTGTCAAACGGGGATTTTTTGCGTGGTTGTTGCTTCGGTTTCTATAATAATGAAGCCGAAAAAATAAAAAAACGCTTGCTTTTTTTGTAAAAATCCTGTATAATAATAACCGCATCGAACGCGTATAATGGTTTGACGGGTGTAGCAAAATGCACACACCACACAAGGCAAAAATGGCTTACCGGAAACCGTAAGCGAAACGCTCTGTTTCAAAGTGCAAAAGGCGTAAAGTAGAAATTCGTTACAACACGAATTTCTTTGAAAAATGTCTTGTGTTTTGAGCAAACTTCACCACTCACTGTACCTTTGTACAGCTTCGGAATTCAGTTTGCCCAATCTGTGCTATTTTCTGTCCACCCTCAAAGAGGTTGTATAGCCTCTTTTCTTTTTGCGCAAAAATCAAAGAAAGAGGTAAAAAAATGGATTTTTACATGAAACTACCCAGAAACAAAAAAGAATTTGCCCTGTTTATGGCTGTGATTTCCATCATCTCCGTAAACATCATTGCGCCGCTGATTACCTGCCTTGAGCTTCGGATGTTCAGCACAGATATCTGGCTGGGGTGCTACCACGCCATTCCCTTTATCTGGCTGTGTGTGATTGCGCTGGTTTTAATCACCTATGTGCCGGCAGAATGGCTGACCAAAAAGATTGTTGCAGAGGGCGACAGCTTCCGTTCGGTGGTAACCATCAACATCTTGTGCACCGTTCTTATGATGTCGGTGTTCCTGACCGTGCTGGGCACATGGATTGGTACGGGGCACATCAGCATGGACCCCATCAAAGGCTTTCACTTTATCTGGCCCAGAAACTTTGCGGTTTCCTTTGCGGTGGAAGCCTTAATCGCGCAGCCCATTGCAAGATGGGTACTTTACCGCAAACACCTTGCGCAGGATAAGAAGCATCCGCAGGAAGCTTCGGCACAGACAAACGCATAACAGAAAACATGAAAGGCGTTCCTTCGGGAGCGCTTTTTCCATTGACATTTTAAGAAAACCGTGATATGATTGACACAAGAAAACTTAACATCATGGAGGAAAGTATTATGTGGATATGCCCGAAATGTCAGACGCAGAATGAAGGAAACTTTTGCTCTTCCTGCGGAACGCCTTTCACACCGCCTGTGCAGGAAACAGCGCCTGTGGCACCTGAAAAGAAAAACAGAGGGATTTTAGTTGCATGTCTTGTGGTGAGTGCTATCGGACTTATTCTGATTATTCTGCTTCTTGTGTTGCTCTTGGGAAAAGACGATTTTAACCCGACCGGACTGCGAACGCTGGGAAGGCCATCGGCTACGGCTACGGCGCAAGCAACGGAAATGCCTGCCAATTCTGCAACCACCGAGGCACCGGCGGAGCAGTCTGCATCTTCTTCCTATTGGTTTGAAACAGACAGAGAAGCATTTTTAGCATATGTAAAACAGCAATTGGGGATACCGGAAGACTTGTCAACTACTGCGGAAATCGGCGATGTGGCATACTGGGAGGGTGCAGATCAATGGATTGTGCATGTGACATTTGTGCATAACGGAGAAACTGTTGGCGGTGCAAGTGTTTCGCCTTATAACGGCGAAGTGATGCGCAGCATTCTGCCGTATCCGGGACTTTCCACACCGTCCGAGCAGAAAACCTCAACAAGCTATAAAAGCTATGAAAACGGAAGATACGGTTATTCGATAGAATACCCATCCTTCTTAACGGAAGGGTCTTACGGGCAGAACGGTGCAGGTGCATATATCACCACGCCGGATGAAACGGTGAAGTTTTCCATAAACGGCGACCACATGGCGGAATTCGGCACGACACCTTCTTTATCGGAGTTGAAACGGGCGTATAAAAATGATGCAGGATTTACGGTTTCCTATGAACCGATGGGAGACAATTGGTTTGTCTTATCCGGCACAAGCGGCAACACGGAATACTACGAAAAGCATTTCTTAAAGTCCGACGGAACGCACAACTATTTCCGCATATCCTATCCCAAATCCAGAGAAAAGGAATTTGATCCCATTATCACGCATATGGTAAAAACCTTCAAAACCGGCGTGGGCGCAGATTCTCCTTCCGCAAACTGATATCAGGCACTCTCTGCTTGCTGCAGAGAGTGCTTTTTTGTAAAAAAGACAGAAAAGAAGCTTTGTCGGTATTGACGGAATTTTGAAATTGTACTATAATAAAGGATAGAAAAATGTAGAAGGAGGGACGCTATGAAACGGTTTTTGAAAAGAATATTTGCGCTCCTTCTTGTTGTGTGCCTTTGCTATGGTGCTTATCTTACCACGGCGGGGTACATGATGTATAAAGAAGCAACGGAATCCCGCAGTGTAACAGAACGCGTAACGGCGCTTCGCAGAAGCGAAAAATACACGGCTCTGGATGACATCCCCGATATCTATGAGGATGCGGTGGTTGCAACGGAGGACCGTCGGTTCTACAAGCATTGGGGTGTGGATCCCATATCTATGGTCCGGGCGCTTTATGAAAACATCCGTTCCGGCTCTTTTACCCAGGGCGGCTCCACCATCACCCAGCAGGTTGCCAAAAACTTGTTCTTTTCCAACGAAAAGAGCTTAACCAGAAAAGTGGCAGAGCTGTTTGTGGTGTATGAGCTGGAGGATAATTACGGCAAAAATGTAATCCTGGAAGTGTATATCAACTCGGTGTATTACGGCGACGGATACTATTGCATCCGCGACGCGTCGAAAGGGTATTTTAAGTGTCTTCCGCAGGATATGACGGATAGCGAATGTACCTTGCTGGCAGGCATTCCCAATGCGCCGTCGGTATACGCACCAACCAAAAATCCGGAGCTTGCACGAAAACGCCAGGAGCATGTTTTAGATTGCATGGTTAAAAACGATGCAATCACCGAGGAAGAAAAAAAGCAGATTTTAAACGAAAATGAGTAAATCGGAGGATATCAATATGAAAAGATGGATTGCGGCAGTTTTAATGGTAATCACAGCACTTGGCGGATGTTTCACGGCATCTGCATCCTATAGTGTTCCCGAGGCGTATATGGGGTTTTCCGTAACGGAGGACTGGTATGTGCTCTCCAAAAATATGGAAGATGAAGAGATGCTTGAGGCAATGGGAGTAACTGCCGAGGAAGTGAACGAAACGCTGGTGAAATCCGATTGCGAATATTTTATCATCAACCCGAAAGAAAAATCGGAAATTTATGTAAAAGTAAAGAAAAATGCCGTATCGGAAGAATTTTACAATATTTTTGAAACGGAAGATGAAATACTGAAAGCGGAACTGGACAGAATATTACAGGACGGTTTTTCCGTGGATCAGTTCCACTATCTTGCGGATGATGTTATCATCACACCTTATGCACAAATGAAATTTGTCACCGTTCCGGGAACGGCGCAGTATGACGGAAAGCGCTCCGGCATGGTGCTTGGCTTTACCTTTGTGAACGGTAGCGGCATCGCCTTTTTGATGCATACCGACACGGAAACGCCTGTGGAAAGCGACATTGCGACCGTGCAGAGCATCGCAGATTCCGTGTCCTTTACCGTGATTAAGGAAAAAGGAGAAGCGCAGCAGACGGAAGAAGCAAAAGAAGCGGAGAAAGCTCCCAATCCCTTTGGATACATTGTGGGCGGTTTAGGTGCGATTGCACTTGCGGCGCTTTGTCTTTACCTGATTAAGCGGATTCAGAAGCCTGATACAAACAGCGAAAACGGAGAATAAAATCATTGATGAACCTGATAGAAAAGTTAGAAAATACGCGCAGGCTTACAAAGGAAGAATGGCTGAAGGTGTTTCGCGCAGACGAGGCGCAAAAGGAAATCATCCGTCAAAAAGCCTGTGAAATAAGAGACGCGGTGTACGGCAAAACCGTGTTTATCCGTGGCCTCATAGAAATATCCAATTATTGTAAAAACGATTGCTATTATTGCGGTATCCGCCGCAGTAACACCTGTGCATCCCGGTATCGCCTGA
Source organism: Clostridia bacterium (assembly GCA_017396465.1). Taxonomy (GTDB): domain Bacteria; phylum Bacillota; class Clostridia; order UBA1381; family UBA9506; genus Congzhengia. The sequence continues at coordinate 10,029 of JAFQLU010000111.1, forward strand.
CGAAAGAGGAGATCCTTGCCTGCTGCAGGGAAGGGTACGAGTTAGGCTTTCGCACCTTCGTGATGCAGGGAGGGGAAGACGGCGCATTTTCCGATTCGCTCCTTTGCGAAACGGTTTCCGAAATCAAAAAAAATTATCCGGATTGTGCAGTCACCTTATCGGTGGGCGAAAAAAGCCGCAAGGTTTACGAAGCCTTCTACCGTGCAGGCGCGGATCGGTATCTTCTGCGGCATGAAACGGCAAACAGCGCGCATTATGCCCTTCTGCATCCGCCGGAGCTCACCCTTGAAAAGCGGAAAGAATGTTTATTTCACCTGAAGGACATCGGTTTTCAGGTGGGATGCGGCATGATGATAGGCTCTCCTTACCAAACGGAAGAATATCTTGCAGAGGATATGCTTTTCTTGCAGGAGCTTCAGCCCCATATGGTGGGAATCGGCCCCTTTATTTCTCATAAGGACACGCCCTTTCAAGCAGAAGAAAACGGAAGCGCGGAGCAGACCATATTTTTGCTTTCTCTTATCCGCCTGATGCTTCCGAATGTACTGCTTCCTGCCACAACGGCTTTGGGAACGTTAGATGAAATGGGCAGAGAAAAGGCGGTTTTAGCAGGGGCAAACGTTGTGATGCCAAACCTTTCTCCCTTGAGCGTACGGGAAAAATACATGCTGTATGACAATAAAATCAGTACAGGCGACGAAGCCGCGGAATCGCTGGCACATCTGAAACAAAGAATGCAGACCATCGGCTATGAAATTGTTACCGCTAGGGGAGACCATAAATCCTTTATAAAGTAAGAAAAGCTTGCAGCGGAATGCTCCGCCGCAAGCTTTTTATTTGGTGATGAATGTAATAATGATTTGGGTTGTTGCAGTGAAAAATAGCTTGCGATATATTTTTATGCCTTGTGTGGTGTGCACATTTTCCCACACCCAATCGTTACTGTTTTTTTCTGCAACCGTCAATCTGGATGTTTTGTGCCGAAATGTAGCTTGCCTCATCACTTGCCAGAAAGCAGATGAGATTTGCATTTTCGCGGTCTGAGCCGGTGCGGTTCATAAAAGAAAGAATGCTGGGTTCGGTGTAGTCGATATCCGGGTTTTCTGCGGGGCTGACGCTACCGGGAGATACGCAGTTTACGGTGATGCCCTTGTCGGCAACTTCCTTTGCTAAAGCCTTTGTCATGGCGATGAGTGCGCCTTTTGTGGTGGAATAATGCACCATGTTGGCGTTTCCGTACACCCCTGCGACGGAACCTACGTTGATGATTCTGCCATACTCTTTTTCCAGCATGCCGGGGAGAAATGCCCGTGTCATATACACAACGCCCATGACGTTAATATCCATAAACTGCTTCCATTCGGAAACGGGCGTTTCCATAAAGGACTGCCAGCATCTCCAGAGCGCTGCATTATTGACTAAAACATCCACATGACCTATCTTTTCGGCTACGGCATTCACCTTCGCTTCATCACTGACATCACAGGTAAAAATTTCCACGTCGACGCCGTATTCCGTCAGCTCCTCTTTCACACTTTCCAGTTTTTCTGTGTTGATATCTATCAGTTTTAGCCGCGCACCGTGCTGTGCAAACACAATGGCACAGCCACGGCCGATACCCGTTGCGGCACCGGTGATGCAAACGGTTTTTCCCTCAAAATTCATGTTTTTTCCTCCTTACAAATTAAAATTCATATGGTCACGGATGGCAACCAAATCGGAAAGAAGCGGTTGCTCGGGTGTGTCCATTTCGCCGTGCTCGGTGACGCACAGATACATACAAACACCGAAGTTGGGGCCAATATAGCGGATGACCTGTCCTTCGCCGCTGACTAAAAAGAGCAGTTTTTTCTTGGTTCTTTGCAGAATCTTCTGAATGGAAGCAATCTGCACGGGGATGCTGTCTTTGTTATCGATACGGTTTACGATTTTAATCACATCTGCGCCCCGCTCCTCGTGTGCCTTTGCGATACGCAGATTTTCTTCTATGGATAAATCCTTGAACGTGTGGCTGGACATCAGCACCTCGCCGCGGCGGCGGTGGATTTCGTCAATCAGGTCTTTTTGCTTTCGGATGGCTTCGGGGTTTTCCGTCAACTCATAGTAGGGTGATGTGTCAAACATATCACCGCGCACGTCCAAAAGCGTTGCGCCGCAGTCTAAAGCCATCAGCAAAAGTGCTTCGTTTTGCTCGTCCGTAAACCCAACGCTTGCGCCGTGGGGATATGCGGTTGCGTAAATGGGTTTTCCCTCGCAGGCATCAAAAATGTCCTTGATCATTTCGGGGGTACGGTATGGAATCTCCAGCTTACAGAGCTGAATACCCAAAGCATCTGCGCCGCCTTCTATGGAAGCTTTGATTTTCTGTTTGCACGCTTCCGGCGTGGCGCACTGAATCATAGCGGTGAGCAACGGTTTTTCGTTTTCTAAAAATGTGGGCATTACTGTATCCTCCCCATAGCGTTTCTGCCGCCGTCGATCATGATGTTTTCCCCGTTGATAAACTGTCCCTTGCTAGATGCGATAAACAGAACCAGGTCAATGATTTCCTGGGGTTCAGCGGCTCTTCCTAAAAGGGTTTTCATGTTTGCCATCGCCGCTCTTGTCAGCACCGGCCCGGGGGATACGCACACACAGCGCACGTTATAGGGCGCACCGTATCTGGCAATGGATTTGGTAAGACCAAACATAAGACCTGCTTTGGAGGTGGGGTAGTCCATACCGTACGGATCCCCTTCTTGTCCCGTAATGGAACCGATGTTGATGATAAGGCCGCTCTTTTGCTTCCGCATCTGCTTTAAAACTGCATGGGCAAAATAGAAGGGGCCCTTTAAGTTCACGTCAATGCCCCAGTCGAACACATCTATGGGAACGTCGGGAAATTCAGGGTATTTTTCGTAATCTACTTTGCACATACGAACAGCTGTGCCCCCCGCAAAGTTAGCCATCAGGTCAATGGAGCCGAAAGCTTCCACCGCCTTGTCACGGGCGGCACAAACCTGTCCGTAGTCCCGTACATCGCAATAAATGCCGACAGCCTTTCCTTTCCCTTTTTCGTTGATTTCACGGACCTTTTCGTCCAGCACTTCCATGTTGACATCGCACATCAAAACGTTTCCGCCCAGCTCTGCCCAGTTCTGGGAGAATAACAGTCCCATGCCGGAAGCGGCGCCTGTTGAAATGGCGGTTTTGTTTGTAAAATCCATAAAAAACACATCCTTTCTTTTTCTTGACACCATCATACATAAAAAAAATCACTACTGCAATACATAACGCGATACAGTTTTGATGTCTTTGATAATAATTTGCTGAAATACTTGTTTTTTCATATCAAAAATAGTTTAATAAAGAAGAGAGGTGATTGTATGACGGAGGAATTTGTTCTGACGGATATCTGCGAGCTTATCACGGTCTATTCCCCCAAGGGAAAAATGGTGCACGTGCAAAACAGAGCCACCTACGGGATATCCTTTTGCGAAGAAGGGCAGATAACCTATTATCATAAAGGAAAAGAATATGTGTCAGAGCCGGGCGTGGCAATCATTCTTCCTCAAGGGGAAAGCTATACGTTGGTGGGAAAGAAAAAAGGGAATTTCCCTGTTATCAACTTTACCTGTACCGGTTTCAGTTGTGACCGACACATGCTGATTCCCATAAACGACCGGGAGCTCTTCATCAAAGATTTTAAAAGAATGCAGAGCCTTTCTCTGTTTCCCGGAAACCGCCTGAAAATCATGGGGATTTTTTATCAGATGCTAGATAAGCTGTTCCGCCAAAGGGAAAGAGGAACAGGCGTTTTGTCGCCTGCCGTTTCCTATCTGGAAAAGCATTTTTGCGATGAGACGCTTTCCAATGAAATGCTGGCAAAGCAATGCGGTATCAGCGAGGTGTATTTCAGGAAACTGTTTACGGAGCAGTATGGAATATCCCCGAAGCAGTATATCATCGATATCCGCATCACCCGTGCCAAGCAGCTCCTTTCGGAGGGTAGGCTGAAAATCAGCGCCGTGTCCGAGGCTTGCGGATTTTCTAATCCGTATCACTTCTGTCGGATGTTTAAAGAGAAAAACGGCATCACGCCCACGGAATATATGCGGGAAAATTATATATGCAGAATATGAAAAGAGGAAAAGACTTTGAATAAACAGATTATTTTGGAGGGGAAAACCATTGCCTATGAGCTGGAACGGAAGTCTGTAAAAAATATCAATATCCGCATACGGGCAGACGGAAGCATTCACGTTTCTGCAAACCGGTATGTTTCGGGGCGGACTATTGAGCAGTTTCTCCTGGAAAAATCGGACTGGATTTTAAAGGCTTTGAGCCGGATGGAAACCAAGAAAGAAGCGGAGCTTTATGAACATTTCGGTGAGCAGGAAATCCGCGGCGTGATTGAAAATATCTGCCGTGAGGTGTATCCTTATTTTCGCGAAAAAGGTATCCCGTATCCGGTAGTGAAATTCCGCAAAATGGTGTCCTGTTGGGGAAACTGCCGCCCAAAGCAGGGAATCCTCACCTTTAACCTGAACCTCAGATACGCGGCATTGGAGTGTGTTCGTTATGTGGTGTGCCACGAATTTACCCATTTTCTGCAGGCAAACCATTCCCCGGCGTTCTACAAGGAGCTGGAAAAAGTGTGCCCCGAGTGGAAGCCTTTGCGGATGCAGCTTCGTGATGTTCCGCTGAAAAAAACGGCAAAATAAAAGAAGCCCTCGCTCTGCTGCAGAGGACCGGGCTCCAGAGGCCCGGGAGTCTGCCGAAGGGTGGCTTCGTAGTTTCATTATAACCGATGATGGAGGAAATGTCAAGAAAAAAGAAGCTGACCGCGGCGTCGTGCCCTCAATCCATAAAGGAAAGGGGCTCGCTCACAAGAATCAGCCTCCTGAAAGTGTCAATCATGATTTTCGACCCTTGGGCTCCAATTGCCCTTGGTGGTTCAAATCTTCATTGACTCTTATTGTATCTTATCATAATGGCAGCAAAATGTCAACAAAAAATCCGACAGGCATCTGTCGGATTTTTTAGCTTCTATCTTTTTGTCTTCTTTTTCGGTTTCATAGCGAAGAATACGATGGCGCTGACTGCGGCAATTGCCGCGAAAACGCCGACGGCGGCGAAGGGAGATACGGCACGTTCGCCCTCAATATGATCCGGGTAATCGGGAACCTCGGTGGCGTAGGTCTGCGGTACTCCGGAAAGAAGCAGGCTGTCTGCCATATTCTGCAAATCGTTTGTGTGCACTGAGGTAACGGTGCCGTTTCCCGTGGAGCGCAGGGTCAGCTTGTATGCCTGTCCGTCCTTTACGGTGTAATATTGCATGCTCTTATCCGCAAACCGAAACAGAATAAAATTGTGTTCGCCCGTATAAATTTCTTTTTCCCGAACCGATTGCTCCTCGGCTTCGTATTCTGCTTCTATCTTCTCTGCAACCGACTCCAATGCGTCTTCGGAAAGCCCATGGAGATTGTGATTCGTTGTGCCGGAGGTCAGCGTGATTTCTGCCGCATAGTCGGGAGAAACGGTGTAAAGATAAATTTGGTTTTCTATCAGATATTCCTCCATCATCTCCAAAGACATGCCCATATCATCGGGCAAAGAGCCGTTTTTCACGGTTTCCCGCGTTATGATATTGTATCCGTCCGGCAGAGTGATTGTCACGCCCAATTCGGGAATGGTGCATTCCTCGGCGTATGCGTGAACGGAAAAAAGCATCAGGAGCAAAAAGGGAAAAAGCTGTATCATTCGTTTCATCATATTCTCCTTTACAGATCGCAGGAAATAGCCCTGCGTTTTTCGAAGTAGTAATATTGGGTAAAGCCAATTTGCTTTAAAAGGGCACATGCTCTGCGGAAGCCTACTGCGGCACGCTCTGCCGTGTGAGCATCAGAGCCTAAGGTGAGAAGCGTTCCGCCAAAGTCTTGATACCGGCGCAAAATCCGTTCGTCGGGGAAAAAGTCGCCGTAAGCCGTGTCGATGCCGGATGTGTTCACCTCAAGAGCGATGCCGTGGTCAATGATATAGCGGAGAATGTCGTCTATCTTGTCCGAAAAAACGCATAAATCCATGTTTCTGCCGTATTTCCCGTTGATATAACGCAAAGCATAGGTCAGATGCGCCATCACATCGCAGGGCGTATTTTTCAGCATCAGCATGAAGTTATTAAGATAAGCATCCAGAAACTGCATCAGCTCCTCGTGGGAAAAAACGGAAAAATCCGTATCGGCACAGTATCCCGAATAGCCATTGGGATTGTGCACGTAATGCACCGAGCCAATCACGATATCGTAATCATATAAGGAAAGCGCGTGACGCATATTTTCGGGAGCCAAAAAGCCTTCGCCAATCTCAATGCCGCGGAAGATGCGGATAGCTCCACCGTATTCCTTGTCCAGTTGTTCTGCCGCAAGGCAGGAGGCAAGAAGCGCGTTTCCGTTGTCGCATCGGGAAAAGGTCAAACAGTCGCAATGCTCGGTTGCCGCAAAGCCGGACACGCCTTTTGCAAGCTGTGCCTCTGCCATTTCCTCCATCGGACAGACGGAGTCGTGAGAAAATGCAGTGTGAGTGTGCATATCATAAAGCTTCATAGAATTACCTTTCTGTTATCTGGCGTTCATCATAGAGGGCAGGATTTTCACGGCAATATTGTAGCCGTATGTAACATCGGGAGCCCATTTGCCGCCCAGCTGCTCGGTGTATACCACGGTGCCTCTCCAGGGCATGGTGTTCAGCACGTAATACCGCGCGTGCGGCTCGCCAACGGGCTCCGTACCGATATAAGCGGAAATGTGGTTAAAGTGCGCGCGGACGCCGTCATCGGGGGAGGCAAAGGTTTCATGGTCCTCCGGCTTATCACCGGTAGCACCCTTGATTTTGATGCCTGCCCAGTTGTTCTGCTCCGGCTTTACCTGACCGGTATATTTTCCGTAGCCGGTTTCCTTTGCCGCCTGGGCGTACAGGATTTCGGGACGGACACCGGTGATTTCGCCGTATTTCCAATAAGAATCCGCAATGTCAATAAACCGCTGATGCGCGCCCATTTTCTCTGCCCAACGCTTTGCCTGCTCCACGGAAATCTGCGACTCGCCCAGAATGGGTGTGCGTGTGATGAATAAATCCTGGGAGTTTCTGCTCTTATACTGAATGGCACGGTGCAGAAGCACAGCCGCCTCGGCGCGTGTCACATCGCCCTTGGGACGGAGCTTGCCACCGTCGCCTCTCACAATGGCGCGCTCGGCAACAATTGCCATAGGCGTGCGGATGGCAGATGTCACATCATCCACATCGGAAAAATGATTGGTCAGCACATTTTTGTCCAGCAGATTTTTGTCGGCACCGATGCCCAAAGCCTGCGCAATGGCATAAGCACATTTTTCGCGGCTGTAGTTTTCGGAAGGGTTAAAGCTTGCCGAGCCGTAGCTATCGTCAAACATATAGTTTTTGGCGGTGTTGATATAATCCTTGGACCAGCGGTTGTCCGCAACGTCACGGTAGTCGGAGGAAACGCCTTCCACCAAATCAATCTCCAATGCCAGAACCAGCATCTTTGCAAACTGCTCCTTGGTAACGGGGGAGGCAGGCGCAAAATGCTCTCCGTCCATGCCGGCTAAAACGCCGCGGCCGACCAGATCGTCAATGGCTTCCTGCGCCCATGCATAATTGCTGCCCACATCGGAAAAACTATTTCCTGCAGAGCTGCCGGAAAGAGATGCCATGTTCATGGAGAGAAACAGCGTAATCACAAAACATAAATACAGTAATTTTTTATACATCAAAAAACCTTCTTTCTTATATAGATGGTTGTACATTATTTTATTGGACAAAATGCTGAAATATGCACACTTTATTATACCACCAATAGTGACAAAATGCAAGAAATAAAGTTTTTTGAAAAAAATTAAAAAAAGTACTTGACAATTCGGGAAAATCTTGTTATAATAGTCAAGGTCGGTGAGCGAAAAAGGAAACGCGGGTGTAGTTCAATGGCTAGAATCCCAGCCTTCCAAGCTGGTCGTGTGGGTTCGATTCCCATCACCCGCTCCAAAAATGAAAGCAACAACCTTCACGGTTGGTGCTTTTATTTTTTAGTATGTTCTTCGATGGGAATCGAACAAG
>JAFQLU010000112.1 GCA_017396465.1 Clostridia bacterium
GCTGTGTATAGAGAGAAGCGGACGGTGGAAGCGCTTTCACGGTGGGATTTCGAAGGTAGTCTCGGAGTTGCGGACTGAACAAAGTTTTTGAAAAGCTTTTAAGTAGGCTCCGACGGAGTGGTTCCGCCGTATAAAGGGAAAACGGCATAGTCCGTAAAGGAAAGTGTGTCGGCAGAGGCGCGGAAGTAACGCACCGCGTGAAATTAGGTGGTAACACGAGTCATTCGTCCTAATGAAGGAGGAATGGCTTTTTTAGTGCAAACGTCCTCCAACCAAACGTTTACTGCAAAGGAGAACAAAAAGATGGAACTGTTAAACAAGTATATGCCTCAGACGGAGTTTGAGAGTTACGAGGAATTTTCCGAAAAATTCAAAATCAATGTTCCCAAGGAATTTGATTTCGCAAGAGATATTGTTGACGGCTGGGCACAGGCAGAGCCGGAAAAAATTGCGCTGGTATATTGCGATGATAATGGCTTTGAGCGCACCTTCACCTTCACCGAGGTGTCCGAGCTTTCCAAGAGAATGGCAAGCTATTTCAAAGATTTAGGCATCCAGCCCGGCGACCGTGTTATTACACTGATGCGCCGCAGATGGGAATACTGGATGTTAGCCGTTGCACTGCACAGAATGGGTGCAGTCTTAGTGCCTGCCTCCATTCAGCTCACCACAAAAGACATTGTATACCGTGTGGACAGCGCAGAAGCAAAAATGATTATTGCCATCGACGATGATTTCGTTCGTGCGCAATTGGCACCCGTTCCCGAAAAGTGCGAAACCTTAAAGCACATCTTAATCGTGGGCGACAATCCCGTTTCCGATTATCACGATTTTAATAACGAATATCCCAAATATGATTTATATGAAGAGCCTGTTTGCCGTACCAACGATGATGAAATGGTAATCTATTTCACCTCCGGTACCTCCGGCTACCCCAAAATGGCGATTCACAACCGCACCTATCCTTTGGGCCATATCACCACGGCGAAATACATGCAGAGAGTATTAAACAACGGTCTTCATGTGACCCAGGCAGACAGCGGCTGGGCAAAATTCGGTTGGGGTAATATTTACGGGCAGTGGATTTGCGGTACAGCTATTTTAGGCTATGACCCCATCCGTTTTGATGCAGGCAACTTCTTAAAGGCTATCGAAACCCATAAGCCAACCACCATCTGTGTACCGCCTACTATGTACCGCCTGATGCTCCATCACGGTATCACGGCGAAACAGTTTGAAACCGTTACCTGGTTTGCAACGGCAGGTGAGCCTCTTTCCGATGAAGTAAACAAAGAGTGGAAAGACATCACGGGCAAGGACATCCATCAGGGCTTCGGTCAGAGTGAAGGCTCTCCCATCTGCTCCACCTTCGAGTGGCTGGAAATCCGCTCCGGTTCTATGGGCAAGCCCTCTCCCCTGTACGATGTAAGATTATTGGCGGCAGACGGTGGCTATTGTGAAGCCGGTGAAGAAGGCGAAATCGTTATTATTCCTACGGAAAAGCAGGTAGGTCTCCTTACCAAGTATTCTTTAAACCGCGAGCTGATTCAGCCTCTGCTGGGCGGTGTGTATCACACAGGTGATATCGGCTATAAGGACACCGACGGCTATTTCTACTATGTTTGCCGGAACGATGATATGATTAAGTCCTCCGGTTACCGTATCGGACCTTACGAAATCGAGAGCGTTTTAAACACCCATCCTGCCGTAAAGGAAAGTGCTATCGTTGGTATGCCGGATGAAATCCGCGGTCAGATTATCTGCGCCATCGTTGTGCTCCGTGAGGGCTATAGCCCCTCCGACCAGTTGACTAAAGAGCTGCAGACCCATGTTAAGAAAAACACCGCACCTTATAAATACCCCCGCGTGATTAAGTACATCAGCGATATTCCCAAAACCACATCGGGCAAAATTATGAGAAAAGACTTAAAAGCAGTAGCAGAAAATGCAGAATAATATGTAAAAGAAAACGCCGTGCAACGAAAAGGTTGCACGGCTTTATTATTGCAAAATATATCGTTGCTTGCGGAAGGCGGAGGGCGTGATGCCAAACGCCTTTTTGAAGGTGTAATCAAAATAGGAGTGAGAGGAAAAACCGCAAACTTCTATAATTTCAGAAATAGGTTTATCCGTGGTGAGCAGAAGAATTTTCGCGGTGTCCAACCGTTTTTCCGTTAAGCAGGCATGAGGTGTTTTGCCGAAATATGTGGTAAATGCGTTATGGAAATATATGGGACTGAAACGGATGTGCTTTGCAATATCTTCTAAGGAAATGTTGCGTTCATAGTTTTCATCAATAAACTGCATGGCACGGTTTAAAAGCTCCGGTGGGATTTTAACTCCTGCCTTTTTTTGTTGCGTTTTTTGATCGGCATCCTTTATCACAAGATCCAGTAGTGCGTATACCTTACTTTTCAGCAAGAAGGAGTGTGGCCCTTCGCTGTCAAACAGACGGATGATTTCCTGAAACAAACGTTCATACAGTTCAAAATCCGAAACGAAAAATACGGTGGGGAGCTCGTTTAAATATGTGCTGATGCTTTCGTCGGCGGTGAAGTGCAGGCAATAGCATACGAAACGATTCAGACTGTATCGCTTCATACCGGGGCGCCCGACTAAAAATCTGCCTTTTTGATGCGGATAGAGCAAACCATCCACAACGGAGCTTCCTTCTCCCGAAATATAAAGCTCTAACTCAAAACAGGTTACGGTTCGCTCCGGCGTTTTCTTGGCATTTTTGAAAAAGAGAGTGCTGTCATATACACTTGCTCTTAAAAGCTCTGTCATCTTATCACCTGAAAAAGTAATATTTCTAAAATTTTTAGTAAGATTATATCTATCATTATATCAGATAATATCTTAAAATACAAGCAAAGGAGTGAAAATATGAAAGTAACAGATGTAAAAACATTTGTGGTAGATTGTTTTCGGACGAACTGGGTGTTTGTGAAGGTATATACCGATGAAGGAATCACCGGTGTGGGCGAAGCAACGCTGGAGTATAAGGAAAAGGCGCTCCTCGGTGCGGTGGAGCATATCAAAGAATATCTGGTGGGCAAGAATCCTCTGCAGATTGAAAAGCATTGGCACGATATTTACCGGGATGCCTATTGGCGCGGCGGTGCCGTATTGATGTCAGCGTTGTCTGCCGTGGAAATGGCGCTGTGGGATATTTTGGGTAAGTCTTTAAATATTCCCGTATATCAGCTTTTGGGCGGCAAGGTGCACGACAAGGTCAGAATCTATGTAAACGGCTGGTTCTCCGGTGCAAAGGAGCCGGAGGAATTCGGTGAAAAAGCGCGCATTGCAGTGAAGCGCGGGATTACCGCAATGAAATGGGATCCCTTTGGCAAAAGCTATCTGGAAATTTCAAACCGGGATTTAGATAAAGCACTTCGATGCGTGGCAGCGGTACGGGAAGCGGTTGGAGATGAAGTGGACTTGCTCATTGAAGGACATGGCAGATTCAATATCCCCACAAGCATCAAGATTGCAAAGGAACTGGCGCAGTTTAAGCCCATGTTCTTTGAAGAGCCGGTTCCGCCGGATAATTTAGATGCGCTAAAAGAGGTGAAAGACCGCTCGCCTGTTGCCATTTCGGCAGGGGAGAGACTCTACACCCGTTGGGACTATCGCCCTATGTTCGACAAAATGGCGGCAGATTACATCCAGCCGGATATTTCCCACGCAGGCGGCATTATGGAACTGAAAAAGATTGCGGCAGAGGCGGAAAGCCGGTACATTCCCTTTGCGCCTCATAACCCATCGGGTCCCGTGGCAAACGCGGCAACCTTGCAGCTTGCGGCAACCTGTCCCAACTTCTGCATTTTGGAGATTATGTATTCCGATGTGGATTGGCGAAAAGATGTAACAAACGAAAGTTTAGAATATAAAGACGGCTTCATGACCATTCCCGACAAACCCGGTCTGGGTATCGAAATCAACGAAGAAGCCTGCCTTGCGCATCCTTACCGGGTGCACACGCTTCGGCATTACACGGGTGCACTCACCGATATCAGACCTGCCAAAACAGAATTTTATTTTTAGGAGAAAAAAGCATGAAAACATTTGAAGTAAAAGACCATGCACCAAGCCTTTTGCCTGATGGCGAATGGAAACTGGTGTGGTCGGACGAATTTGACGGTTCCGAGCTTGACAAATCTAAGTGGGACTATCGCCTTTGTATGATGGGCAAACGCCACAGAACCTGGGACGATGCAGGCGTGAAGCTGGACGGAAACTCCAATGCCGTTTTTTCCATTTATGAAAAGGACGGCGAAATCTGCTCTGCGCAGCTGCAGACCGGGTATAACTATATGGATGCAGAGCATGCAGAGGAAGATTGCTGGGGCGGCGGTTTGGTCTGGCCGATAGGGAAGTTCAAAGAACACAAATTCCTGCATACCTACGGGTACTATGAATGTCGGTGCAAGCTACAGAAAAAGCCGGGCTGGTGGTCTGCATTCTGGCTTCAGTCGCCCATTATCGGTTGCTGCCCGGATACGGCAATCGCAGGCGTGGAAAACGATATTATGGAAAGCTTTGAGCCGGGAAAAATCGGACAGCATTATAATCATTATAACGGCTATGGAGATGACCATCAAGATGAACACGTAAGGGGTAATATGGAGCTGTCTTTGGATGAATACCATACCTTTGGTATGCTTTGGTCCAAAGAGGGTTACACCTTCTATGTGGACGGAAAAGAGGACGGCCACATCGATGGTCCTGTGTCTCACAGACCGCAGTTTATTCTGATTTCAACGGAAGTGAAAGGATACAGAGAGAAGCTGCACACGGCAACAGAAGAAGCACGCAAAACGGCAAAAGAGGGCGATGCCTTTGTTGTGGATTATGTGCGTGTGTTTGACAAGGTGGAATAAAATATGAAAACAGCGTTAGTTACCGGCGCCTGCATCAACACAGGCGTGGCGATTGTGGAAAAATTTGCATCGGAAGGATACCATGTACTCTTTACGGGCAGAAATGAAGAAAGCGTGGAAAAGGCAGAAAAGGCATATCGGGAAAGGTTTCCGGATGTGACCATTTCGGGCTATACCATAGATTCTCTTCTGGATGCAAAAACCGTGGACGAGCAAGCTATTTCCGATTTGTTCGCCTTTGCAGATCATCGGGGATTTGAGATTGACACCTTGGTTTTAAACGCCGCAGACCAGGGCTTGGGTATCAAGGTGCTGGAAAATCCTCTTGCGGACTTCATGAGGGTATTAAACACCAACGTGACATGGAACTACTGCTTATGTGAGCATGCCGCAAAGCGAATGATAAATCAGGGTGGTGGAAATATCATATTTATCAATTCCAACACGGCGTACCGCGCTATTCCCGACCGTGTGGCGTATTCTACCTCCAAGGGCGCACAGCTCGGTATGATGCGTGCGTTGGCACTGGATTTAGGGAAATACAATATCCGTGTGAATGCCGTTCTTCCCGGTATGATCAAAACAGACCGTTGGGAGAAAAATCCGGAGTTTTATAAAACGGTTCCCTCACGGTTTACGCCTTTGGGCGAGGTTGCGGTAGGCGAAGACGTGGCAGATGCCGTATGGTATTTTGCGGCGCACGCAAAAAACACCACCGGCGCAGAGCTGGTGGTGGACGGGGGGAATACGATTCAGCTTTATCCCATCATTCCGCAATAAAAACACATAAAAAAGCCGCTTCGGGAAAATCCCGTTGCGGCTTTTTGGTTAATTCGGTATCTTTTCCGCTGTTGCGGCAGGTGCAAAGGATGTCATATCGCTGATAACAAAAATGCGGATGTTGTCTGTTTGCTTATTATCGGTATAAAATGTCATAAAGGCATCCAATGGAAGTGTTTTGACGCCTAAGAAATGATTTCCTTCAAACTCGCAGAACATCACGGTTTCTTCGTCGGGAACACCCTCGAAGGTTACGGTAACCGCACCGTCATCGCATTTTTTAGCAACAGGATGGGGAACATAATCATAAACGATATCCACGCGCTTGACATAAGGATTGTTGCCCGAAATGTTTATTTGCTTGAAATCATTTTCCGTACCGGTGTAGTAGATGTGTGTCAGTTCATACATAAACGAAAATACGAATTCGTCTACCTCAGTTACGGCTTTCGGCAGAACGATGTCTTTTGCCGAAGAGCAACTGTAAAGAAATGCTTTCGGAAGTCGGGTCAGCTTATCACCGAGAATGATGTTGCTGGTGGAGGAGCATTCATAAAATGCAAA
>JAFQLU010000113.1 GCA_017396465.1 Clostridia bacterium
TCTGGTCAACCAATATGTGATGAAGATGATAAACAACATATTGGCCTACCGACTGAACGAACTGATGATGAAGGCAGACGCTCCATTGGCGGTTGCCCAAAGCATCAACGGACGTTTCTTCGTTCAAGCGAAGCAAGCATTGACTTTGGCAGGAGTTCCTAAAGGGATGGACTTAACCTCTACCCTGAAAGCACTCTATCGGGAAGCCTTGCGCATCAAGCGCCACGGGTTCACCGCCACCGAATATGCCCGTATGCGAAGTGAACACCTCTCTGCATTGGAAAAGGAATACAAGAACCGCAACCAACAGGAGAACAACAAATTGGTACAAGGATGTATCGCCGTTGCCATAAAATATCACATGACAGCAAAACGCATTGGAAAACCCGTTGGTAACTATACCACACTCACTCTCCCCGACCTTAGGTTCATTGACAAAAATACTTATGAGGCCATCTGCAAAAAAATTTCGTCCGAAATGAAAGCCATGCTGAAAAAGAAAATCCCCGGGAAACCGATTCTGATTATCGGTCTTGGAAACCGTTCTATTACTTCAGATTCCTTGGGACCTTCTGTTATAGACCGCCTTATGATAACAAGGCATCTGTTTTCTTATGCACCGGAAACACTATCCGATAATTTAAGCTCCGTCTGTGCTATTGCGCCCGGCGTTTTAGGCATCACCGGAATCGAAACAGAAGAAATCATCGCCGGCGTTTGTCGGAATGTGAATCCCGGTGCGGTGATTTGCATCGATGCTTTAGCAGCAAGAGGCCTGGATCGCGTTACCAGAACGGTGCAGATTTCCGACACCGGAATCCATCCCGGCTCCGGTGTTGGAAATAACCGAAAAGAAATCTCTGAAAAAACGTTGGGCATTCCTGTTATTGCTATCGGTGTACCTACAGTGGTAGATGCCGCGACCATTACGGACGACACACTCCGGTACGTGATAGAACATTTAAAACAGATGTCTTCAAAAGAAGAGCCGTTTTATCAAATGCTGGAAAGCCTCGACGATGACCAGAGGTACGGTCTCATCAAGGCTTCGGCATATGAGCATATTCCCTATTTCATGACAACGCCAAAGGAGATTGATATCTTAATCCGAAAATCTGCAGAAGTGGTGGCAAACGGAATCAATTTCGCGTTGCATGAAGGGATTACTTTTGAGGATATAGATATGTATGTTTCCTGAAATGCATAGCGCTTTTATGCAAAAAAGAGGTGTAGCAATCCCAAAAAAATTGCTACACCCACTTTATCTTTATGCTTTTGTCAGTCTTGCAAAAGAGCCCATCAAGGATTTTGTGCCCGCTTCGTCAAACACGATTTCAAGCTTCACGTCGCCACCCGCCGGTGTTACGGAAAGAATCATGCCACGTCCAAATTTTTTATGCATCACCACGTCGCCCTCTTTAAAGGCATAATTTGCTGTTTCTGCCGCCGGAGCTTTCGGTGCCATCGGTTTTCTTGCAAAGATTTCCTCAAAGAGGTCTTTCTGCGTTTTGGCACTTCCGCCGCCCACAGCCGTTCTGCCACCGCGGTCGGTTTCGATGGTTTCAACATACTGCGGCGGTATTTCGTCTAAGAAGCGGGACGCCTTACTATACACGGAGCCGCCGTACATGCTCCGCCGCATAGCATAGGTGATATGCAACCGTTGTTTTGCACGGGTAATGCCCACATAGCACAGTCTGCGTTCTTCTTCGATTTCTTCTTCGGAATACATGGAGCGCTGGCTGGGGAACAAGCCGTCTTCCATGCCGCACATAAATACCACGGGAAATTCCAGACCCTTTGCGGCATGAAGCGTCATTAAAACAACGCTGTCCGCTTCCGCATCGTAGTTATCCACATCCGCAACCAAAGCGGTGCTCTCTAAAAACTCGAATAAAGTCGGATCGTCACTACTACATTCATATTCCTGAGCAGACTTGATAAATTCCTGAATATTTTCAATTCTCGTCTGGTTTTCCACAGTATTTTCCGCAAGGAGCATATCCTGATATCCGGAACGGGTAAAAATCATTTCCAGAACCTTGGAAGGCTTCGTTTCGTCCGCGTCTCGCTGAATGCCGCGAATCAGATCTGTAAACACCTTCAGCTTGTCTGCTGCTCTGGAAAGCTCCGGAACCTCACACGCCTGCTCCATCACGGAGAACATGCTTGTTTCTTTTTCTACTGCCGCAACTGCCACCTTTTCTACCGTGGTGACACCGATTTTTCTCGCCGGTTCATTTACGACGCGCATTAAGGACAAGTTGTCGTTGGGATTAAACACAAGGCGCAGATAAGCCAGCATATCCTTGACTTCCTTACGGTCATAGAACCGAAGACCTGCCAGAACACGATACGGAATCCCGAAACCGGATAAGGTTGTTTCCAGCACACGGGACTGGGCGTTGGTTCTGTATAAGATGGCACAATTCGCATATGTAAAGCCATCATTCTTTACAGCCTTATCAATGGCTTTTCCGATATAGTCTGCCTCTTCATATTCGTTATCTGCTTCAAACAAAAGGATTTTCTCTCCATCACCGTTCCCGGTCCAGAGCTCTTTTCCTTTTCTGCCTGTATTGTGTGCAATCACGCTGTTTGCCGCGTTTAAAATATTTTGAGTTGAACGGTAGTTCTGCTCAAGCTTAATCACCTTAGCGCCTTCAAATTCCTTCTCGAAATCCAGGATATTATTGATATTGGCACCGCGGAATTTATAAATACTCTGGTCATCATCGCCCACAACACAAATATTTTTATATTTACCTGCAAGCAAGCTGATTAAAAGATACTGTGCATTATTGGTGTCCTGATACTCATCCACAAAAACATACAAAAACTTGTTCTGGTAATAAGAAAGAACCTCAGGCTCCAAAGAGAACAATTTTACCGTCAGAATGATAATATCATCAAAATCTAAAGCATTCGCCTCGAACAGCTTCTTTTGGTATAGCTTATACAGTTCTCCGATTTTGGTCATGCGATAGTCGCCTTGAAAAGCCACCAAGAACACATCCGGCTCCATTAAGTTATCCTTGGCATTGGAAATCTCTGTCAGCATTTCTCTGGGAGGAAATGTTTTCTCGTCCATGCCCAGTTCCTTTAAACACCGCTTAATCAGAGTTTTCTGGTCAGCAGAGTCATAAATCAGAAAATCGGAGGAATAACCTAATTTGTCAATGTTTCGTCTTAAAATTTTCATGCAGATGGAATGGAAGGTTCCCAGCCACATATCACCGGCTACGTCTCCCAAAATTCCTTCCACACGCTCCTTCAACTCGTTTGCCGCCTTGTTTGTGAAGGTGATGGCAAGAATCTCGTAAGGACGCGCTTTTCTCTGTTCCAATATATATGCAATTTTATTTACAACCACCGTTGTTTTACCGGAGCCTGCACCTGCTAAAATCAGCAGAGGTCCGTCCGTGGTAACAATCGCCTCTTTTTGTCTGTCGTTAAATCGATCTAAATTCATAGTTCCCTCTCAATCCATTCCTGCATCACCGAGAGCGCGCGTTCGGATATTTTTCCGTAGCGTTCTCTTTTATTTTTGATGCGTTCGGTTAAACCGTCAATGATACCGAAATTGATATTCATCGGTTGAAAATCCTTTCCGGCAAACGTGGAAATATAGTTTCCAAGTGCACCCGTTGCCGTTGTGGTGGGGAAAATAACCGGTTCTTTTCCTTCCAGATATCTTGCCGCGTTGATGCCGGCAACAATACCGGAGGATGCCGATTCCACATATCCTTCCACGCCGGTCATCTGACCTGCAAAGAACAAACCTTTGCGCTTTATGGTTTCGTAAGTTGCAGTAAGCACACCGGGCGAATGGATATAGGTATTTCTGTGCATCACGCCATAGCGCATGAAATCTGCGTTTTCCAGCCCGGGAATCATGGAAAATACCCGTTTTTGTTCCGGGAAGGTCAGATGCGTCTGAAAACCTACAATGTTATAAAGCGTTCCGTCCTTATCGTCCTGACGAAGCTGAACAACTGCATAATACTTCTCACCAGTTTCGGGATGGT
This sequence comes from Clostridia bacterium, assembly GCA_017396465.1. Classification (GTDB taxonomy): domain Bacteria; phylum Bacillota; class Clostridia; order UBA1381; family UBA9506; genus Congzhengia. The sequence goes on from JAFQLU010000113.1 coordinate 4,029, forward strand.
CTAATCCTACCGGCTTTAAGGGACCAAAGGTTAAGGTGTCCTCTCCCCTTTTTGCCATTACCTCTACAGGCATACACCCCTCGAACACTTTATCGTTTTCAAACTCTTTCAGTTTGGCGGTTTCCGCCGTAGTGAGCGCCTGATAAAATGCCTGATACTGCTCTTTGTTCATGGGGCAGTTGATATAATCGGCCGTGCCTTTATCGTATCTGGCTTTTTTAAATACTTTGGAGTGGTCAATAGACTCATATGTTACAATGGGCGCTGCTGCATCGTAAAAATACATATATCCGTTTCCAAAAAATTCACCGATATTCTGAGAAAGTGCGTCCGATGTTAAAGGACCGGTTGCAACAACAACGCATCCCTCTTCAGGGATTTCGGTCACCTCATCTTCTACTACTGTAATATAAGGATTGCTTCTGATTTTATCCGTCATCATCTGCGCAAAGCCGACACGGTCGACAGCCAAAGCGCCGCCTGCAGGTACTTTTGTTGCGTCAGCACATTCTGTAACCAACGAACCTAAAAGACGCATTTCTGCCTTTAAAAGACCTGCTCCGTTTTCTAATGTATCCGCACGGAGAGAGTTAGAACAAACAAGCTCGCCAAATAAATCCAGATGGTGTGCCGGTGTCATTTTCTTTGGTTTCATCTCGATAAGAGTGACTTCAATATTTCGTTTTGCCAGCTGCCATGCCGCCTCACAGCCTGCAAGGCCTCCGCCGATTACTGTTGCTTTCATGCTTCTATTTCCTCTGCAATATATTTTTCAATCATCTTCACGGGGCGGTATGCAAGCTTTGCCTTCCGAAGACCGGGCAAGCCCATATCTTCTTCCCGATTGATGTATGAGTAGTCTTTCCATTCGTGCATTACAAATTGCTGATTCATGGCGTTAAAAACACCACGGATTTCGGTGTTGCCGTATTCCATATGAATCAATGCCATATCGTCTGTTATAGCCTCTCCGGCAGAAAATGCCACAAGTTTTCCGTCAATGCGTATGCCGCCGAACATCACATCATGAAGCTCGTCCATATGCTCAAGAAGACACATCGTGGCATGCTCGGAAAAACCGGCAGTATTTTCCTTTACCACATATAGCCAATTCTGAAATAGCGCAATACACTCCTCTTTGTTCTCCGAGGTCAGCCGTTCATACTGAAAATCATATGCATTCAAAAATGCATTCAGGTGATTTCGCTTCTGGTGCAATTTTTTTCCCTTCAAAGTTATCAAACTTTCGGATTCATAAACATAATCCGCGTTGTCGGGATCCGGTCTGACATCCACTTTTTTTCCAAATATCTCCTTGCATTCTGCCGCTTCTTCCTCGCTCATCAGGATAAAACGAGCTTTGGAAGACTTTTCTTTCATGTATGCATAAAGCTTTTCCGAAACAGCTTTTTTATCGCCGTTTCCTTTTGGATAAGTGCAGGATACTCCGCGTCTTCCATAGAAAAAGAGCACCAGGCAATCATCCACAATATCGTACTTGATGTTGCCGCTTGCCGCCCAGATAAACAACGTTGTAAAATTCAGCGTGGAGTTCTCCGTTTTTCCGATATATGATTCAAACAGTTTCTTTTCCCCAAGGGTTATCGCTTTGGGATTTATCATACTTTCACCTTAAATTCTGTACTGTGAGAACAAGCTCATCAGTTCTTCATAATATTCTGCGTGATGAAGCGCAACATCACAAAAATGCTCAAAAGCCAGAATGCCCTGCAAAACAAGCATTCCTAAGCCGTTGATGATGTGCGCCCCTCGCTTCTCAGCTTCTTTTAAGAATACGGTTTTCTGCGGGTTATAGATAATATCACAACAACACATACCCTCACCAATTTTATCCATAAATGTGCAAGGGTTGCCGTCTTCATGAGGATGCATACCCACAGGCGTTGTGTTGATGACGATATCATAATCCGCATTCAAGTCGATACAATCATGAAATACGGTGTCTGTATAGGTTTCCACCATATCACCGATGATATGTATCTTATCCATACTGCGGGATGTCATAGAAATAGACTTTGCGCCATTTTGCGCCAGCTTATAGCACAAAGACCGCGCCGAGCCGCCGGCACCCATCATTAAGATATTTTTATTTTTGATGTCGCAGCCTTCCAGAATCAGAGAACCGCAAAAGCCGTCCCCATCTGTGTTAAAGCCGTGCCACACGCCATTTCTGTTCACAATGGTGTTCACGGAATCCATGCGGACTGCATCGTCACTTACATCATCCAAATGCTGCATCACATGGATTTTATGCGGTGCTGTGATGTTAAAACCCGAGGCGCCCATCGCCTTTACGCCTCGCATGGTTTCATCCAATTGCTCCGGCTGAACATCAAAGGCAAGATATGCCATATCCATACCGGTTTTTTTTGCCATATAGCTATGCATGGCAGGAGAAATGGTATGTGCTATCGGCGTTCCCAATATGCCGAAAAATTTCGTTTTATTTGTGGTTTCTATCATATGCATCTACCTGACTTATGCTTTATTCTTTTCTTTTACAGGAGCAAAAAAGCTGACAATTTTACCCACAGTAAAGACAATATCGTTAGATTTTTCTATCGCAAAACGCTTGCCGATAGCTTTTCCGCCGATGGTAAGCGCCGCAACTACCGCTGTTAAAACAATCCCCAGAACAAATTCATATTTCGTACCGCCCAACACGATCAGCATTCCCACGATTGCCGTGGTTGCGCTACCGGAAATAATACCGGCAATATCACCGATGACATCGTTGCAGAAGGAGCCGACCTTGTCCGCGTTACGAATGAGGCGCACTGCTTCTTTTGCGCCGCGTACTTTCTGAGAAGACAGAGAGTGAAACGGCGTTTCATTTGCAGATGTGACCGCAACACCGACGATATCAAATAAGATACCTATGCCGATAAATATGCTTAAAATAATAAAAGCCATAACAAGGTTGACACGCGTCATCAGCCCCGACTGAATCATTTGCAAAAGCGCTGAAATGATAAAAGTAATCGGAACGATGGTCAGAACCCATTTACGGCCGTCTTTCTTCTTATTATCTTTTTTCTTGTTTTCTTTTTTGCTCCATTTCGGTTTTCTTACATTTTCGCGTTTACTACTGTCGTCTGACAATGGTGACACCAACCTTTTTCCAATTCGCAACAAACGCCGCATGTTACAGCGGCGCTTATTACTTATTTTTCATATTAAAAAATCAGGTGGTAATACAAACGGGTAAATTTTGCGGTTTAGGTTCGGTAGGCTTTCCCGACGGACTACTGAATTGTCGCCAAAACAGCGGTTTCCCTTTAACGTCCGACCTGCACGGTCTCCCTGAACAGAACCGAATCACCACTTAAGTCCGCACTACAATCCCCGATGTATCTCAATATGAACAGCCTAGAGGTTTTCCCAAACAGTCAGACTTGCTCTTTAGCCTCTTTTGCAGTTATGGTTTCAAGTAGCAATAACGATTTTGTTTTGGCCGAAACGAAAACCGTCTGTCCACTATCCCACCATACCCACTCAAGGCAGGCTACGCTGTCCCCAGCACGCGTGAGACACGGCCGCTAAACCGCATATCATTTGCACCAAGCAACAGGTTTCACCCTGTTTCGTACCGCAGTAGGTCGCGATTAAGATACGTCTTAACGCGAGCAGATGAAGCACAAGAACAGGTCTCCACGGAAATGGGGTCGCCCTTCGCATGCCATTGCGAAACGCCCCAAAACCTTAACTCCCAGCACCAACCCCCGACTGGGCGTCGAAAGCAAGCACCAGGAACTTCATCGATGTGCCCTTCAGCGGATTTTTAGGCCCGCCCTGGGAGCAAGCAGCTCTGACTAGGATACTGCACCACCATTTATTCAATCTCTGAAATTTAGATATATCATACCATACTTTTTTTAAGAAGTAAAGCATATTTTTCATTTTTAACAAAAATTTAAAATTGCATATTTTTACAGATAATGTATCACAAAACCAACTGCAATTCCCAAAACCGCTCCGGCAAACACCTCCAATGGAGAATGTCCCAGAAGCTCTTTCAATCGTTCTCCGGTTACCTCTAACTTTTCTTTACCGAAATTCTCAACAAGCTTGTTTAAGATTGCCGCCTGCTTTCCGGCAGCTCTTCTCACGCCGGATGCATCATACATTACAACCAGGGACATCACCACGCATACTGCAAACGCCGCAGAGCCAACACCTTGTGTCAACGCTACTGCCGTTGTGGTAGAGGTTACAAAGGAGGAATGAGAGCTGGGCATGCCACCGGAGCCCACCAACCGTTCAAAGTTCAGCTTTTTTTCTTCAATCATCACAAGAATGAACTTAATAAGTTGCGCCGAAAACCAGCCGATGATTGCCGTAATCAATATTCTGTTTTCCAGCAATTCATGCCACCACACGGTTTCCGTCCTCCTTGCTCATTTATCTGTCACGGTCCAAAAGAAAATTGGAAAGGTTGATTAAAAATTCTGCTTTTGTGCCATATCTGGAAAGAGCCTCGATTGCTTTTTGCGTATAGTCCGTCAGCATTTTTTCGGACTGCTCTAACCCATACACAGAAACAAATGTCGATTTTTCATTCTCTTTATCGCTGCCAATAGATTTTCCCAACACTTCTTCACTGCCGGAAACATCTAATATATCATCTTTGATTTGAAAAGCAATCCCTAAATATCTCGCAAACTCTTCCATTGCGTTAAGATCATCGCGACCGCCGCCGCCAAGAAGTGCGCCAACTTTTGCCGATGCCATAATCAGTGCGGCAGTTTTGTGCAGATGCATCGTCATAAGCGTAATGGCATCCACCGCTTTCCCTTCAGATTCTAAATCAATCACCTGTCCGCCTATCATACCTTCCACACCGGCACTTTCTGCAATAATTGCCATTGCCGCCAATGTCATGTTCGGGGACATCTGAGAATATTTTAAAATCGTTTCATAAGCAAAGTTTAAAAGTCCGTCTCCGGCTAAAACCGCCATCGCCTCACCGTACACCTTATGGTTGGTCGGTTTTCCGCGGCGAAGGTCGTCATCATCCATACAGGGAAGATCATCATGAATCAAGGAATATGTATGAATCATTTCCATGGCGCACGCAAAAGGCATAACCTTTTCCTGCTCTGCGCCCATCATTTCGGCGCAAGCCAGCATCAGAACAGGGCGAATGCGTTTTCCGCCTGCCTGCAGACTGTAGTCCATCGCTTTGTAAATGGTTGCCTGCGGATTATCCTTTTCCTCCAGGTATTTACGCAATGCTTTATTTACTTCCAGAATTTTTGCTTCAAGCTGCTCTAAAAACTCCATATTATTCCTCCACATTTTCCAGGTTCGTTTCTTTTACTTCACCTGTTTGTGTTTCTGTCAGAACCTTCACCTTCTGCTCTGCCTTTTCCAGCGTCTGATGACATTCTGCGGACAATTTTACACCTTTTTCAAAAAGAGATACTGCTTCATCCAAAGGAGCTTCCCCGCTTTCCAGACGGTTTACAATCTCCTCCAGTTCTGCAATCTTTTCTTCAAAGCTTTTTGTCTTTGCCATATTTCTTTCCTCCTGATGGTGGATTAGTCAGGTCTTCCCGTTAATGCACCTTCTTCCGACAGGCTCAGGTAATCCATCTGCCGCAGCGACTCATAGAGCACAATCGCAACAGAATTGGAAAGATTCAATGATCTTGCGCCTTCTGCCATAGGAATACGGATGCAGGTTTCGTAGTTTTCTTTCAGAAGCGGCTCGGGCAATCCTCTGGTTTCTTTTCCGAATACCAGATAGTCGCCATCATGAAATACGGGATCACTATGTCTGAGTTTTGCTTTTGTTGTGCAGAAATAATAGGTTCCCGGGCATTTAGAAAAGAAATCGTCCAGATTCTCGTAATATCTTATATCAAGCTCATGCCAGTAATCCAATCCTGCACGCTTCAGCTTTTTATCGTCAATTTCAAAGCCCATCGGTTTCACAATATGCAAAACGCTGCCGGTTGCTTTGCAGGTTCTTGCGATATTTCCCGTATTCTGCGGAATTTCCGGCTCAACGAGCACAATGTTCATTGCCATATTTTATCGTCCTCTCCCGAAATTATAACGATTTTACAAACCGTTCAATCCGCTCCAGCGCTTTGTTGATGTTTTCAATGGAATATGCATAAGAACAACGGACAAAGCCTTCGCCACTGTCGCCAAATGCACTGCCGGGCACAACTGCAACCTTTTCCTTCTGCAGAAGTTTTTCGCAGAATTCCGAAGAAGTCATGCCGGTACTTCTGATATCGGGGAACACATAAAATGCACCTTCGGGCTCAAAGCAGCCCAATCCCATTTGTCGGAAGCCGTCCACGATAACGCGGCGTCTGTAATCATATTCCGCGCGCATTTTTGCGATGTCAGCGTCACCTTTTTTCAAAGCCTCAATTGCCGCATACTGGCTAGTTGTAGGCGAGCTCATAATCGCATACTGATGAATTTTCAACATCTGCTTCATAATGGGAGCCGGTGCTGTTGCATAGCCCAAACGCCAACCCGTCATGGCGTAGCTTTTGGAAAAACCGTTCACATAAACGGTGCGTTCTTTCATTCCGGGAATGGAAATGATGGAGGTGTGTGTTCTTCCATAGGTCAATTCGCAATAAATCTCATCCGTCAGCACCATGATATTGGTGTCACGAAGAACCTCTGCAATCTTTTCCAGGTCTTCTTTTGTCATAATCGCACCGGTGGGATTATTGGGATACGGAAGCACCAAAAGCTTGGTTTTTGGTGTAATCGCTTTTTTCAATTGTTCCGGCGTCAGTTTGAATTTATCCTCCACACAGGTCACAATCGGAACAGGTGTTCCGCCCGCCAGAATGGTACAAGGCTTATAGCACACAAAGCTGGGCTCCGGAATCAGAACCTCATCTCCGGGATTTACCAATGCACGGATTGCCAGGTCAATCGCTTCACTACCGCCTACGGTTACAATGACTTCTGACTTCGGGTCGTATGTAATACCGGTTTTTCTTTCAATATAAGCTGCGATTTCTTTTCTCAGTTCAATGAAGCCGGCGTTGGCTGTGTAATGGGTTTTTCCCTTTTCCAGCGCATAAACGCCCTCGTTACGAATGTGCCAGGGTGTAACAAAGTCCGGTTCACCAACGCCCAGAGATATAGCATCCTTGTCATTCATTTCGCTGACTAAATCAAAAAACTTACGGATACCGGAAGGCTCAATGGTTTTAACCGCTTTGGATAAAACACTTTCATAATTAATCATAATGTAATCACCTCACGGTCATCCTCCGTAGGATTGTTTAAGATAACACCTTCTACCTTGTATTTTTTCAGGATAAAGTGTGTTGCCGTGCTGATTACCTCTTCCATAGGCGCAAGCTTCTCTGCAACGAAAAGTGCAACCTCTTTTAAGGTTTTACCCTCTACGATAACCGCAATATCAAAACCACCGGATACTAAATATACAGAAGAAATTTCATCGTACTGATAAATCCGTTCGGACACACGGTCGAAGCCTAAGCCTCTTTCCGGTGTGATTTTCAGCTCAATAATGGCAGAAACCAGCTCACGTTCTGTTTTTTCCCAGTCGATGATGGTTTTCTGTCCCAGGATAATCTGTTTTTCACGGCTTTCATCCAGCACGTTCTGCACATACTCGGGATCCTTACCAATCATAATGGCAATATCATTTGCGTTTAATGTTACATCGCGTTCTATTAACTGCAGAATTTTTTCTTTATCACTGATCATGCGTCTTCTCCTTCTTCCTCTTCGTCGTACAAAATATAGTCATAGATATAGTCCCAGAATATTTCTACGCCGTCAGTGCTTTGCGTGGAGAACGGAAACAGAATGTCTCCGTCCTGCAAATCCAGCGTTTCAATAATCATTTCCAAGTTTTCTTCCAAAGCTTTTTTGGAAAGCTTATCCGCCTTTGTGGCGATTACAACAGCCATACCACCGGCACTCTTAATGGACTCCAGCATTTTGATGTCATCCTGCGAAGGCTTATGACGGGAGTCTACCAACAGAATAACCTGCATCAGTTGCTTGCGTTCTGTCAGATATTCACCGATTACACTGCTTAAGGATTTTCTTTCACCTTTGCTGGCGGCGGCATAGCCATAACCGGGAAGGTCCACCAACATCAGTTTTTCGTCAATATCATAGAAATTAATGGTTGCGGTTTTTCCCGGCGTTGCACTGACGCGCGCAAAGTTTTTACGGTTTAAAATTTTATTGATCAAAGACGATTTTCCCACATTGGAGCGACCAACAAAGGCAACCTCCGGCATAGCCGTTGTGGGATAATGCTCCCGTTTTACACCGGAAAGCAAAAATCGTGCGTTATGAATGTTTACTTTCATGATGCTTTCTCTCCATTCAGGACAATGCATGCCCCAGCACTTCTGTCATATCGGTTACCGGCCTGATGTCCATGTTTTCTTTTACCACGGTTTCCAGCTCATCGATATCCTTTGTGTTTTCTTTCGGAATCAAAACTGTTTTGATTCCGGCACGGTATGCCGCAAGGGTTTTTTCACGAAGACCACCGATGGGAAGCACTCTTCCGCGGATAGTAACCTCACCCGTCATGGCAACATCGTGCTTGACAGGTCTCCCGCTCAATGCCGAGGTGATTGCTGTGGCAATGGTAATACCTGCAGAAGGACCATCCTTCGGGGTTGCCCCTTCCGGCACATGGATATGGATATCACGGGTTTTATAAAAGTCCTCTTCCACCTGCAGTTCCTCTGCATTGGCTCGCACAAAGCTGATAGCCGCCATGGCGGATTCTTTCATCACATCACCTAACTGTCCGGTCAGCTCAATTTTGCCGCTGCCGGGCATAACGTTTACTTCTACGGAAAGCGTGTCACCGCCGACCTGTGTCCATGCAAGACCGGTTACCACACCGATTTCATCGTTCTGCGTCACAGTTTCCCGTTCAAAGATATGCTTGCCTAAGAAGGCTTCCATATTTTTTGCAGTAACGTTCACTTTCTCTTCCGGTTTTTCCACAACGGAAAGCGCAGTTTTCCGCAGAATTTCTGCTAGTTTGCGTTCTAATCCTCTCACACCGGCTTCTTTGGTGTAGTGATCAATCACCGTGCGGATTGCGCCGTCATTGATTGAAACATTTTCTTTGGTTAAGCCATGCTTTTCCATCTGCTTTGGCAAAAGATGTTTTTTCGCGATATGGAATTTTTCCTCCGATGTATAGCCGGGGATTTCAATGATTTCCATTCTGTCTAATAAAGGGCGCGGAACAGTGTCCAGCGTGTTAGCCGTTGCAATAAAGAACACATTGGAAAGGTCAAAATCTACTTCCATGAAATGGTCGCGGAATTTTGTGTTCTGCTCGCTGTCTAACACTTCCA
>JAFQLU010000114.1 GCA_017396465.1 Clostridia bacterium
CTGAAGAGAGCTGCCGGGTGGTGCAAGGCAGAGATGGATCCGCAATCGAATACATTCCGTGAGCTGCGCACCGAAAGGAAAATCCTTCATAGGCTTTCTCAGTAGGCTGCGACGGGCGCTCCCGTTACAGAGTAAGGGTATGAACACGTACCTGATGAGGCTCAAACCGTGAGATTTGAGTGAACCCGAGGTGGTACCGCGAGACAGTATCTCGCCCTCCGGATGATTAAAATTCAGGAGGGCGGGATTTTTTTATTTCCCGTCCCCCAAAAAGAAAGGATGATTTTTATGGTATTAAAAATCGGATTGTTGGTCATTTTCTTCGCGGTTATGGTGGCTGTTGGCCTCTACTGCCGCAAACACGCAACGGATGTTAACGGTTTCGTTTTAGGCGGCCGTTCGGTAGGTCCCTGGCTCACCGCCTTTGCCTACGGCACATCCTACTTCTCTGCCGTAATCTTCGTTGGTTACGCAGGTCAGTTCGGCTGGAAATTCGGTATTGCATCCACATGGATCGGTATTGGTAACGCCATTTTAGGCTCTCTGCTCGCCTGGGTCGTATTAGGCAGAAGAACACGCCTGATGTCCCAGCACTTAAACTCGGCAACTATGCCTGAGTTCTTCGGAAAAAGATACTTAAGCCCCGCCCTTAAGATTGCGGCATCGGCATTGGTGTTCGTATTCTTAATTCCCTACACCGCATCTTTATACAACGGTTTATCCCGTCTTTTCTCCATGGCATTCCCCATTGACTACGCTTGGTGCGTTATCGTGATGGCTGTTTTAACTGCAATCTACGTTATCGCCGGCGGCTACATGGCAACTGCTATCAATGACTTTATTCAGGGTATTATCATGCTGGGCGGTATTGTGGCAGTTATCGCGGCAGTTCTTTCCCAGAACGGCGGCTTTATGGAATCCTTAAACGGTCTGGCAGCCATTGAAGGCGAAGGATTGGCGCCCGGTGCATACAACTCCTTCTTCGGCCCCGAGCCTTTAAACCTTCTGTTCGTTGTGATCCTCACCTCTTTGGGTACATGGGGACTTCCGCAGATGGTTCAGAAGTTCTATGCCATCAAGAGTGAAAAGGACATCAGCAAGGGTACTATCATTTCCACCCTGTTTGCTATGGTTGTTGCCGGCGGATGCTACTTCTTAGGCGGTTTCGGCAGACTGTTCTCCAATCTTTTAGGTAACGGCGCAACTCCCGAGGGCGGCTTCGATAACGTCATCCCCACCATGCTGGGCAACTTACCCGACATTTTAATCGCGGTTGTTATCGTATTGGTGCTTTCCGCATCCATGTCCACCCTGTCTTCTTTGGTTTTAGCATCCAGCTCCACCTTAACATTAGACCTGTTAAAGGGCCATGTTGTGAAAAACATGACAGAGAAAAAGCAGGTTCTGATTATGAGAGTGTTAATCGCGGTATTCATTGCAATCTCTGCATTTATCGCTATCAACAAAGATAAGCTCAGCGCTATCGCTGATATGATGGGTATCTCCTGGGGTGCTTTGGCAGGTGCATTCTTAGCTCCCTTCCTCTTCGGTTTATATTGGAAGAAAGCCACAAAGGCATCTGTTTGGGTAAGCTTTATCTTCGGTGCAGGCATCATGATTTTAAACATGATTGCTCGTCCCGCTTTCCCCGCTATCATGCAGTCTCCCATCAACTGCGGTGTTATCGCTATGCTGGGCGGTTTAATCATCGTTCCCGTTGTCAGCTGGATTACACCTAAGCTTTCCAAGGACAAAACAGAGGAAATGTTCTCCTGCTACAACAAGCAGGTTACCACAACTGCAAAAGATTCTTTAGGCGCAGAATAAATTTTCGACAGAATATACGAAAACCTCTTCCCTTTCCGCCGTATTCTTCCGTCTTTACGGACGAAATTCCACGAATTGTCGTTTTATGTATAAACTTTGTCATTGATTTGTAATGTAAAATACTATATAATGTGTATTGCAAACAAAAAGACACAACATAAAGACAAGAAAGGAATTATCATGAGCACACGCACAAGAATACAAACGGCAAAGGTCACCGTAGACCAAGACTGCGAGCAGAAAAGCTTTCTTTTAGAATACTATGTTCTCTCCGGCGATGCACGGACAGACGGCGTCCGCGGCAGAACATACGGTATTGAGGTTTTAAAACAAAGCAAAACCGATTTCGGTACCATTCGGGTGGAATACAGAAAAATCTTTGATATTTTCTGTACCGAGCAGGAGGCAATCTCTGCCGCATGCCTGCTGGCACGAAACACCGTGACCCCTATCGGCGTGCACGATGTGATAGAACAGCTCATCGGCACCGACATGATAGAGAATGAGGCATACGAAATCGCGGCAATTTCGTAAAGAAACAAACACAAAGAGCGACTCTGACGAGCCGCTCTTTTTGTCATGCCTTTCTTTTTATCATAATTTCCGCATTCTCCCCATATACTGTACCATACAACCTGTCCGAGAGGAGATTTCCATGACCCCGAAAAAAGGAACATTTTCCACGCAGCTTGCCGTGAGCCTTCTGCTTTTTGTCTTCTGCACCGTTCTTTCCTTCGCACCGGACACGGCTTTTGTAAAACCCAAAGCCGCCATCCGCGCTATTTTAACAACCCATACAGACCTTGGCACCACTATGCAAAAAATTTCTTCCTATTTTATAAAGGACAAAAGCGAGGAGGCGCTTGCTCCCGTTACCAACATGACCGCCCCCACAAGCGGCACCGTTTTAAAAGGCTTCGGTATGCAGGATGCCTCCGAAAACAAGTTTCACTACGGCGTAGTGCTTTCCTGCCCGGATGGCGAAGCAATTTGCGCCGCCAATCATGGCACGGTGTCCGAAATTGCCACAACGGAGGAATACGGTTCCTACATCATCATAACGCACAGCGAAGAAATCTCCACACTTTACGGTGGCTTGAACGAAATCTTCACCGCCGTGGGAGACAAGGTGCAGGCAGGACATGCGATCGCAAAACCGGAAAACGGCAAAAGCTTCACGTTTGAGCTTCGCCGCGGCGACACCTATTTAGATCCGGCAGAATATATCAGCTTCCCGGAGAACGCCCATGATTAAAATCACCCGATTTTTCTTTATTCATGTACTGGTGCTTCCCCTCATTGCCCTGTCCTTCGCCGTCGGCAGCCCCACCACCTTTTTCCTCACCTACGGCGTGGTGTTGCTCCACGAGCTTTGTCACCTCTTTGCGGCGCTTCTTTTAAATGTTCCCGTCCGCTATATCGTGGTGATGCCCTTCGGCATGACGTTAAAGCTTTCGGACAATCTGTTAAAACACCCCAAAAAAGAGGTGCTGATAGCCGCCGCAGGCCCTGCTTCCAATCTTGTGATGCTCACGCTTTGCTTCTTTTTTCATTCTGCCACTGCCGAAAATGCCGCTCTGTTTGCAACTGCAAATCTTGCTATTCTTTTCCTCAATCTTCTGCCCGTTCTGCCTTTGGACGGCGGTCGGATTCTCCGCGCGGTGCTTACCCATCGGCTCGGCATCATTCCCTGCGCAAAAATCATGCGCCGTATATCGTCTTTTGTAATTTTGCTCCTTGCCGTTCTCGGCGTGTGGCTTCTTATCTGCTTCCGCGGCAACATCAGCCTTTTGATCATTGCGGCATTTTTAAGCTATAGCTTCGTCAGCGAAAAGAAAAGCTGCGACCTTTCTGTTATGCGGATGATGCTGAGCGAAAAGGAGCTTCTGGTTTCCGACGGGTTCATCCCCACAAGGCGCGTCACCCTCCGCAAAAGTGCTTTCGCAAAACGGATTCTCCGAAAACTCAACTTCAGTTCCTTCTATATTATAACCGTGCTGGACGATTCCCTTTCCGTCTGTGCGCATGTCACCGAAAGTGACATCATCCGCACCGTTACCCGAAAAGGATACAGAGCCACCCTTTCCGACTGCATCAAAACACCAGAAGATACAAAAGTGCCAGCAAAAGAAGCTTGTCATCACACCCCGTGGTGAGTAGGAACAGAAGCAGACCGAGAAGCAATAAGGTGTCCCGGTCAAAATCCGTTTTCTTTATACCGTGCTCCGGTTCTGTTTTGGAGAGCGCAAGCACTTCCGCCTCTTTATGCTTTTCACATTGCTCGCACGGCTTTTCCTCCTGCGGTGCGTGATAGGGCTTCGGTTCACGGCGCACAGGGCGGCTGAAGCCGTTGCTGGCGTTATAATAATTGGTTACCATACGATTCACCTCACAGCTTTAGTTTTTTGAGTAAATCCGACTTTCCTGCCACCTCTGCCATTTTGGCAAGCTTCAAAAGCTTCACGGCGGTGTCCACCTTTGGCTGTTTTTCCGCGCCGAGGAAAGGCTTTATGGCATGCAAAAGGCGGGAACGGTCATCCTCTGTGCCCAGCTCCGAAAAAAGCGTTGCAACGGAAAGCAGCTCCTCTATGCCGATGCCCTCATCCTTTGTCTCGGTATCCTTCACCTGCTCCTCTGCTTCCCCGCTTTCCGTCAGCAAGGACAAAAGCTCTCCCAACGCCAAATCCTTTCCCTCTGCCATAAAGCTCCCTCCTTACTGCAGTTTCTTTTTCAGCTCCGAAAGGATAGACGGATTCTGTTTCACCGCTTCCAGCGCTTTCGCAATGTCCGCTCCCTTCACCTGCTCCGAAAGCCCCAGCTTGCGGAGAAGTTGCTCGGCTTTCTCTGTATCCACCTGCTTCAGCATATCACCCAGCTCGCCTTTTTCCGCTTTTTTCTTCAGCTCCGCAAGCTTTTCCTTGTTTACCTTTTTCAGCATCTGCTCTAATGAATCAGACATATATCTCACACCTTTCTTTGTTTACTACAGTATATGTGCCACGCCCCTTTTTCTTGACAGGAACAAAACATTTTTCTTTCGCATAAAATGATTACAGGAAAGGAGTGTTTTTATGATTTATCTGGATAACGCCGCCACCTCGGCGCAAAAACCGCAAGCGGTGTATCGCGCGATGTGGGATATGATGACGCAAAACGGCGCATCTCCCGGCAGAGGCGGCTACAAAAGCGCCCTCCGCGCCGCAGAAACGGTATATGAAGCACGGGAAAAGCTGGCAGATTTTTTTCACGCCGAAGACCCTGCCCGCATCATCTTTACGCAAAACACCACCCACGCATTAAACCTTGCCATATGTGGATATCTGTCTTATGGCGCCCATGTGATTTATTCCTCCATGGAGCACAACTCCGTTGTCCGCCCCATCAAAACTTTGGAGAAGCAAAGGAGAATTTCCTCCTCGGTGCTGAAAGCGGACGAAAACGGCACATGGAATCCGAATGCTTTGCCATCTCTTATCCGCCCCAACACGCGCCTGATTTGCCTGACCCACTCCTCCAATGTGTGCGGCGCCATATCGGATATTTACGCCGCCGCAGATGTTGCAAAGAAACACGGTGTGCGGATTCTGATTGACGCCGCCCAGAGCGCAGGAACCCTTCCGATTGATGCATCAAAATTCGATTTCGTCGCCTTTCCCGGTCATAAAGGGCTGTTAGGCCCTGCCGGAACGGGTGGTTTGTATATGGGAAAAGATATAGAGCTTTCGCCCCTCATCACCGGCGGAACGGGCAGCATGTCCGAAAGCCTGTTGCAGCCGGAAATCCTGCCCGACCGGTATGAAAGCGGCACGCAGAACGCCCCTGCCATTGCCGGACTTTCCGCCGCTTTATCTTTTCTTTCCGAGGTGGGGATAGATACCGTCCGCAAGCATGAAGAAGCTTTGCGAAAAAAGTTTGACGAAGCCATGCAAAGCATCCCCGACGTAACCCTTTACGGAAATCCCAACAAAACCGCCATCAGCGCCATCAATATCTGTGGGCTGGATGCAAACACCGCCGCCGAGCTTTTGGATACGCGCTACGGCATCTGCGTGCGAAGCGGTCTTCACTGCGCGCCCCTTGCCCATAAAACATTAGGAACCGCAGGCACCGGTGCCATCCGCTTCAGCTTCGGGCTTTTTAACACCGAACGAGAAATATCCCGCGCTATCGACGCCGTGTATGCCTTAAGTCGGGAGTTTGTGAATAAACCGTAACGAAAAAGGGCAAAATGTTTACAAATCTGTCAAAATAAAATCATTGACGAACGAGCCATTCCGTAGTATAATAATATCATCACCTGTGGGGATGTAATGGTTTCGACGGGAATGATGAACACGCAGGAGCGGGTAGTGGTGCGGTGCCACTATAAAAGCCGCAATTTAAAAATATTCGACAATAACGAATTAGCTTTTGCTGCCTAATTAACGGCAGCTGTCTCGCCCGGGAGTACCGCGGCTTGGGACCGAGGCATCATTGAGCGGTGAACGTGAACAGCTTAAGCTTTGCGGCTGTCATGACCTATAAAGCTACCGACTCTTAAGGTTTGTTTGTGAACCTTAAGACGAGGGAATCCTAATCACAAACTGCACCCGGAGCGCCCGCGTCGGAAGCATTTTCGGACAGGAGTTCGACTCTCCTCATCTCCACCAAAAGCACAAGAGACCGCATAGCTATGCGGTCTCTTGTTTTTTATTCCCGAAAAATTCCCGAAATTCTAAATTATTTAGGATTCTTAATGCTCTTTCCTCTTCTCTCGGGTACAGGTGTGCATATGTTTTCCATGTTGTTTCTGTATCAGCGTGTCCCAGGCGTCTTGCGATTTCCTGGATATTGATTCCTTCGTTACAAAGGAGCGTTGCGTGGGAGTGGCGGAAATCGTGGATTCGGATATGTTTTAGCCCTGCCTCTTTGGCGTATATACTGTTACGGTTCTCTACGGTCGAATCCCGTAAGCATATCGTTCCGTCTCCGCAAATTCGAAAATCATTTGTAAATCTACCGCAGGCTTTTTGGAGTTCCTTTTGTTTTTTCAGAACACGTTTCAGAGGAACAGGGATTTGCAGGTCTCGGATGGATGATTCATTTTTCGGTGCAGTTTCTCTGTCTCCGCCCTTTAGTTTCTGCGCAATGCTTCTTCTCACCTGCATTGTATTCCCTTTTATATCCGACCATTTCAAAGCGTGAATTTCCCCTTTCCGCAAACCCATATAAAATGCAATGCAAAAGAATGTGTAGAATGAGTGTTCATACAGGCTGGTGGCTTTTTGGCGTGCTATTTCAGCATACTGTGCAAATTCTTCATAGGTGTAGAAGTCAAAGCTTTTCGTTTTCTGCTTGTCCGTCAGATAAGCATCCCGGAACGGTCCAATTAAGCGAAGAGGATTTTTTTGAATGTAGGTCATGCGTTCCGCGTAATTCAAAAGAGCATTTA
>JAFQLU010000115.1 GCA_017396465.1 Clostridia bacterium
AAAAGAAAACGAAGGCAAACCATTAAAAGTTGCAAAGATCGCAGCATTAAACAAATTTTTAAGAATTTATTATTCAAGGGTTAAAGAAGTTTATTCAAACTCTTAGAATTATTTTCGCAAAAATTTAGACCGACACTTTTCAATGCCGGTCTATTTGTTATGCTGGTATTTAAGTTGAATTTTTTTTGAATTTTTTCTTGACTTTATTTAGCAGGTCTTTTTCTGTTTGCTCACAGATTGATTTTTCTGTTTTTAAAATAGAACTCCTTGTCGTGCTCGCCGATTTCGCGAAGCACCCTGCAGGGATTTCCCACGGCAACCACATTTGCCGGGATATCCTTCGTCACAACGCTTCCTGCGCCGATGACCGTGTTTTCCCCGATCGTAACACCGGGCATAATGAGTGCTCCTGCGCCAATCCAGCAGTTTTTGCCGATGTGAATGGGCATGTTGTATTGATACTGTTTTACCCGAAACTCCGGCAATATCGGATGCCCTGCGGTGGCAAGCACCACATTAGGACCAAACATCACATTGTCGCCTACATAGATATGGGTATCATCTACCATGGTAAGACCAAAGTTTGCATACACGTTTTTACCAAAATGCACATGATGTCCGCCCCAGTTGGCGTGAAGGGGAGGCTCGATATAACAGCCTTCGCCGATTTCGGCAAACATCTCCGAAAGCATTTTTTCTCTTTTGTCAAACTCTGTGGGGCGTGTCATGTTAAAATCGTAAAGCTTGTCAAGGCAGGCAAGCTGTTCTTTCATGATTTCCTCGTCACCGGGCAGATACAAATCTCCCGAGTGGAGCTTTTCGTATTCCGTCATATCAGATTCCCTTCCATTCGTCATTCCATGTGATAGTCATGTTGCTTTGGTCATCGTAGGTGATGGGCAGAATACTGTAGCCGGAGGATTTAAGGTCTTGCGGTTTCCAGTGGTCAAACATGATGTAGTCCTTGTCGTTCACGGTGAAAATATATGTGCTCTGTCCCTGATAGGTATCCCGATAGCCGGGACCTTCGCAGGGATTGTCAATCAACTTCCATTTGCCTAAAAGCTGCGGGCTTCTGGCAAAGAGGGCACTGTTATAATTCCAGCCGGTGCAACCGGAGGTTACCATGTAATACATGCCGTCCCGGTAGCAGACGGCAGGCGCTTCCCGTTCCTGGTCGATAAGAACAGAAACATATAAACCGTCCACATTGGTGTAATCCTCCGTCAGTCGGGCAATGTTCAAGGTTTTGTTCCAGTTGGAGGAATGGATGAGATACGCTGTTTTGTCGGTGTCAACAAAAATAGTCATATCTCTGCTGTCCTGCACGTTGGGCTGCATGGTGTGAAGCAGCTTAAAAGGTCCGGTGGGCGTTTCTGATACGGCAACGCCCACGCCTGCGTATAAATAGTTTGCAGAGTCTGAGTGGAACCACAGAACAAAGCGGTTGGTTTTTTCGTTATATACTACCTTCGGGCGTTCCAACACCTTGGAAGGATGGAGCATGCTGTTTTCGTCCGAAGGGTCTGCCGAAAGCGCCAGGCCTTCGTATTTCCAGTTCACTAAATCAGAGGAACTGTAGCAGGAAACACCGATGACGTCAACACGCCTAGTCCCCGGGCAGTTGTCCTGCCCCTTATGCTCGCCGTACCAGTAGAAAACGCCTTCGTGCTCTATGATACAGCCGCCGTGCGCCTGAATATCGTTTCCGTCAATATCTTTCCAGATTTGTCCGTTTTTCATAATGATCTTCCTTTGCATCTTATATTACATAAGTCCCATGCACCAGATAACCGCCAGAGCCGTTAAGGTAACTAAGGTGTCGATGGTGATACCGTAAAACATGGGGGAAAGTCCTGCTTTTTTAAAGTCGGTGAGGCTGGTGTTTAAACCAATCGCCGCCAGAGCCGTTACCATCAGGAACTTACTTACCGTTTTCATCAAAGCAGAAATTTCCGCCGGAATGAATCCTGCGCTGTTTACAACAGCCAAAGCTAAAAATCCGCAGATGAACCAGGGAATCACCTTTAAAATATTGACTTTTTTGCCGCCGCTTGTTGCCTGAAGCTCTTTCCGTTTCATGCGCGTGCCGATATAGGCAAACACCAAAACAGTGGGGATGATGGCAATAGTACGGGTGAGCTTTACCATGGTGGCAAAGTCGCCTGCCGCCTCGGAAAAGGCGTACCCGGAAGCCACAACGCTTGCGGTATCGTTCACAGAGGTTCCTGCCCAGATGCCGTATGCAATGTCCGACATACCCAAAGCCCGTCCCATAATCGGGTACAGGGCAACCATAATCATGTCAAAAAGAAAGGTGGAGGATAAAGCAAAGGCAATGTCTTTGTCCTCTGCATCAATGGCGGGTGCAATTGCCGCAATGGCAGAGCCGCCGCAGATGCCCGTTCCTGCAGAGATTAAATTGCTCAGTTTCCAGTTAAGACCAAATATCTTGCGGACGAAATAACCGCCGCCAAAACACATGGCAAAGGTGAAAAGCATCACAAAAAAGGTCATTTTGCCCACGGACATAATCGTGCCCACGGAAAGAGATGCGCCCAGCAAAATGATAGCCACCTTTAAAATCCGCTTGGAGGTAAATTTTAAAGAAGGCTTCATCCAATCCGGATGAAAAAAGCTGTTGATGATGGTTCCCATAAAAAGGGCAATGATGGATGCGCCTAAAATTTCCCCGGGAATCAGCTTTTCCAGCATAATAGAAAGCATTGCCACCGCCATGCAAATGGCAACGCCCAAAATAAATAATCCTGTTTTCTTTGCGTTTGTACTCATAAAGTGCCTCCAGTTTAAAATGTATATACTATGGGTCTATTTTACCACATGAAACAAAAAATGGCAACCCTTTCGGATTGCCATTTTGTTTGAAAATTTATTTTTTCAGTCCCAGCTTTTCTGCCGCTTCTTCTCTCATTTTGTATTTTAAGATTTTGCCTGCGGCGTTCATGGGGAATTCCTTCACAAACATAAAGTATCTGGGCACCTTATGGCGGGCAATGGAAGCATAGCCGAATTCCTTCATTTCGTTTTCGTCTGCCTCTTCGCCTTTGTGGAGAATCACCCATGCGCAGCATTCTTCACCGTACCGTTCGTCGGGAACACCCACAACCTGCACATCGCGCACCTTGGGGTTGGTGAGGTAGAATTCTTCAATTTCTCTGGGATACAAGTTTTCGCCGCCACGGATAATCATGTCTTTTAAGC
>JAFQLU010000116.1 GCA_017396465.1 Clostridia bacterium
AACACTATCCTTAATCTTATCAAGCATATTATCTATCCAAGATTTTTCTTCTTTACCATTCTCAATAACACTTTCTTCTAAATCTGTAGTCACTTGTTCAACGGTTGCTTGGTTAGCTTCATAAATCATATCGCTTATTTCCATACTAAAAGGTATAATCGAAACTATGGCTAATGCGAAAACAATAAATTTAAGTGCTAGGATTTTTAATGTTCTTTTTTTTATGAAAGTATAAAACCCTAACATAACACAAGATATTGGTATTAAAAGATTAAACGATAAGTATCCCATAACGGTGAGCAATGATTTTTCCAAAACTAATGCACACACAACCATTAATAAATATGAACTTAATTCCATAATCTGATTTGCAATAGGTGTGGTTGCATCACCTGGAATTGCAGCCAATGCAGTTGATGTTGCTGCAGCCGTTGCCGTTACACCCATAACAGTTGCTTTCTTCTCATCAATTGATTGAATTGTTGATTTATAACTTTCAGGTGATGTTGCAACTTTTGAAATTACTGTCATCGATAATACTGCGACTATTAACAGAAATATTATACAAATACTTTTCTTTACCATTTCCTTTGATACAAATTCTTTAAAACTCATATTAACTCCTCATTCGTTATAAATTAAGAAAAACTATTTCTCATAATAATGCTTGCAATTTTCGCGAATACATTCTACGTCACCATTCAACACAATTCTTCCTCGTGTCAAGTCAGGCTAAAAAACTTTCCTCATCTACACACCATTTTATCACACTTTTTCCCCCATTTCAACAAAAAAAGACGGGAGACCCGTCTTTTTTCTTTTTTGTTCTTTATTGATTTTCCGTTTCGCGCAGATAGTCCTCCAGCTCGCTTTTGATGACCGTGACTCTGGGACCGTAAATGACCTGGATGCCGCCGCCTTTTTTGATAACGCCGGAGGCGCCGGTGGCTTTCAGCGCCGCATCGTTTACCTTATCGGGCTCGGCTACCGTAATTCTCAGGCGTGTTGCGCAGCAGTCTAAATCCTTGATATTTTCTCTTCCGCCCAAGGCTTCTAAAATGTGGGCGGCACGGTCGTTTCCGCTATCCGCTTTTTCCCTGGCTTCGTTATAGTCCTTTCGGGTATAGAGCTTGGTTTCCTCGCCTTCGTCTTCTCTGCCCGGGGTTTTATAGTTTCGCTTGCGAATCAGCACGCCGAACAGGAAATAGTAGATAATGAAATACACCGCACCCACCAGGATAATAAAAATCCAGTTTGTTTTGGCGTTGCCCGGCAGAATACCGAACAGTAAAAGGTCGATAAAGCCGCCGGAGAAGGTCATGCCAACCGCCACGCCGAAAATATGCATCAGCATAAAGGAAAGGCCTGCCAGCACGCAGTGCACCGCATATAAAAGGGGCGCAACGAACAGGAAGGTAAACTCCAAAGGCTCGGTGATACCCGTTAAAAAGGAGGTCAGCGCCGCACCTAAAAGAAGACCGCCTGCCACCTTTCGCTTGTCCTTTCTCGCACATTGATACATGGCAAGCGCCGCACCGGGAAGGCCAAACATCATAAAGGGGAATTTACCCGACATGAAGCGGCATGCCTCCACGCTGAACCGTGTAGTATTGGGTGATGCCAGCTGGGCAAAGAAGATATTCTGCGCACCGGCAACGTTCACGCCGTCTATCATCATGGTGCCGCCCAATCCCGTTTGCCAGAAGGGCAGGTAAAACACATGGTGCAGACCGAAAGGAATTAAGGCACGTTCAATGATGCCGTATATCCATGTTCCGGCGTAGCCGCTTTTGGTAACCAGATCCCCCAGCGCATAAATCCATTTCTGAATGATGGGCCACAGGAAAAACATCACCGCACCCACCAAAATATACACCAGTGTGGAAATGATAGGAATAAACCGGGTGCCGCCAAAGAAGGATATGGCGTTGGGAAGCTCTATCCGATAAAACCGGTTATGAAGCCACGCCACCCCTAACCCTACGATGATACCGCCGAACACGCCCATTTCCAAAGAGGTCAGTCCCAGCACATTGCCCGTTGCACCCTCCTGCAGAGTTTCGGTTCGGTGGGTTAAGGTAAGAAGTGTTGCAATGGTCATGTGCATGACCAAAAATGCCACCGCCGCAGAAAGGGTTGCGATTTCCTTTTCCTGCTTTGCCATTCCCAGCGCCACGCCCATGGCGAAAATTAGGGGTAAGTTTCCAAAGATAACGTTACCCGTTGCCGCCATGATGGATAAAATAATATGAAATACCGTTCCCTCACCCAACAGCCACTCTAAATGGTATAGCTCTATGGTTGTGGGGTTGGAAAAGGATGAGCCGATGCCAAGCAAAAGTCCTGCAACAGGAAGCAAGGCAATCGGAAACATAAAAGAGCGGCCCACTCTTTGCAGAACACTAAATGCGCCGCCGCTTTTTTCTTTTGCCATTTTCATTCTCCTTTCTTATCGTTTTTTATAGGTAAACAGCACATCGCTTCCGCCGCGCAGATTCCCCGTGCCGAAACGGGTGATTTCAAAATGCTCCGGCTCGGTGAGAAGCACCGGCGTATCAAAGGGCATGCCGTGTTTTGTTAAAAGGTCTAAATTCACCTCGGCAAGCTTGTCTCCTGCCGCAACGGTGTCCCCGGATTTGACCAGCACGCAGAAGCCCTCCCCTTTTAAGTTCACCGTGTTGATGCCCACATGGAGCAGGATATCCACGCCATCATGCGTGGTGATACAAAAGGCGTGCTTGGTGTCGGTAATATCTGCCACAACGCCTGAAACAGGGCTGAAAATCATGCCGTTTTCCGGCACTACCGCCGCGCCGTCTCCCAGCATTTTTTCGGCAAACGCCTCGTCCTGCACGGTTTCCAGCCTGATTGCCCTGCCGTTCATAGGAGACAGCACCTCAAATTCTTTGTCTTTTCGTTTTCCGAACACAGTTTTCCTCCTTTTTATAAGTTTTCCTGCATATAGGTTTTTAAATTAGCTGCCATCATTTCTTCGTCTTCTCCCTCGATTTCCACGATAACCGTGTCGCCGCATTTAACGCCTAATGCCATCAGGGTGAAAATTTTTGCGGCGTCTGCTTCTTTTCCGTCTTTTTTCACAGTTACCCTGCTTTTGCTGTCTCGTACCAGCTTGATGAGTGCGCCTGCCGGTCGGGCGTGAATGCCTGCACCGTCTTTCACGGTGTATGAAAACTGAATCATGTTTTATCCTCCCGAATTTTTTCCGATATATCATAGTATGCACGCAAAATTCGTTTTTAAACAAAAAATTCCGTTGACAAAAGCCGTTTCTCGGGATATGATTATAGTATCGTTTTTTTTGGAAAGGAGACGCAAAAAATGACAAAAATTTCTTTTGCCAGCGACTATACCACCGGCGCCCATCCCAAGGTTTTGGAGGCGCTGATTCGCACAAATCTCGAGCCCTTGTCCGGCTACGGCACGGACTGCTATACAAAATCTGCACAGGAGAAAATTAAGAAAGCCTGCGACACGCAGGATATTGATGTGTTTCTGCTCACCGGCGGCACACAGACCAATGCCCTTATGATTTCCACGGTTCTTGCGCCTTTCGAGGGCGTTATTTCCGCAGAATCGGGACACATCGGAAACCACGAGGCAGGCGCAGTGGAATACACCGGTCACAAGGTGCTTCCCCTGCCGCAAAAGGAAGGAAAGCTCTCGGCGGATGACCTTTCTTCTTATCTTGCAGGCTTTTATACCGACGAAAACCATGAGCATATGGTGTTCCCCGGCATGGTATACATTTCTCATCCCACGGAATACGGAACGCTTTACACCAGGGAGGAGCTTTCTGCCCTCTCACGCGTGTGCCGAAGCTATCACATTCCCCTGTTTTTAGACGGTGCGCGGTTGGGATACGGCTTGGCAAGCAAAGCCAGCGACATGACGCTTTCGGACATTGCCGCGCTTTGCGATATGTTCTACATCGGCGGCACCAAAATGGGTGCGCTTTGCGGAGAAGCGGCGGTGTTTCATAAGGAATACACGCCCAAGCAGTTTATGACGCAGGTAAAGCAGCACGGCGCAATGCTGGCAAAGGGGCGGCTTTTGGGCGTGCAGTTTGACGCCCTCTTTACCGATAACCTATATGCCGAAATCGGCGCGCACGCCATCATGATGGCAGAGAAGCTGAAGGCTTTATTTTCCGAGAAAGGGTATCGGTTCTTTATCGACTCTCCCACCAATCAGCAGTTTATCATCCTGGAAAACGAGGAAATAAAGCGGCTTCAAAACCATGTGACCTTCAGTTACTGGGAGAAGGCAGATGAAACCCACACCGTGGTGCGGTTTGCCACAAGCTGGTCCACCACGGAAGACGATTTGAAAATACTTTCTGAAATTCTGTAAACAAAAGGAGCTATCTATGGCACACATCCGACGCGCAACTCAAAACGATTTAAACAGAATCGAAGACATATACAGCGAAGTGTTAACCGAAGAGGAAAAGGGCAACATCACCACCGGCTGGATCCGCGGCATTTACCCCACAAGGCGCGTGGCAGAAACCGCACTTTCCAAAGGCACGCTTTATGTGATGGAGGATGAGGGAACTATCGTTGCCACGGCGAAGATTGACAAGGAGCAGGTGGCAGAATATGCATTTGCCCATTGGAGCGAAGATACGCCTCCTGAAAATGTTTTGGTGCTTCACACCCTTATCGTGTCCCCTTCTGCCTCCAAAAAAGGCTACGGCAGCCGTTTTTTGGCGTTTTATGAGGAGATGGCAAGAAAGACGGGATGCACCGCCCTTCGCATGGATACCAACGAGAGAAACCTTGCGGCACGAGCTCTTTATCGCAAGCTGGGCTTTTCGGAGGTGGCTTCTCTTCCCTGCGATTTTAACGGCATCCCCGATGTTATCATGATTTGTCTTGAAAAGCTTTTATAGGTGATTGTGAAAAATGACGAAAGTTTTTTTGGAAAAAAATGTGTTCCTATGGAATTTAAGTATTGCAATTCGGATAAAATTGGATTATAATAGAACTATTAAAGTTATGATATTGTGAGGAATGATTTTTGACATGGTATATAACACAATTTTAGACGCAATCGGCAACACGCCTATGATTCGCTTACATCACATGGTGGATGAAAACAGCGCCGAGATTTTAGTGAAGTTTGAAGGCCTGAATGTGGGCGGTTCCATCAAAACACGCACGGCTTTTAACATGATTCGCGACGCAGAGGAAAAAGGTCTGCTCCACGAAAACACCATTATCGTAGAGCCCACCAGCGGTAATCAGGGCATTGGTCTTGCGCTGGTCGGCGCGGTGAAAGGCTATAAAACCAAGATTATCATGCCCGATTCCGTCAGCGAAGAACGCAGAAAGCTGGTAAATCACTACGGCGCAGAGGTCATCTTGATTCACGATGACGGCAATATTGGTCTTTGCATTGAAAAGTGTCTGGAGACGGCGCTCCGTATGAAGGCGGAAGACCCTAACGTGTTCGTTCCCCAGCAGTTTGAAAACCCCGCAAACCCGGCGATCCAACGCAGTGTGACGGGGATTGAGATTTTAGAGCAGGTGGCAGGCCCTATCCACGGTTTCTGCTCCGGCATCGGCACAGGCGGCACCATCACCGGTATCGGCGAGGCGCTGAAGGAAAAGAACCCCGATATCACCATCTGGGCGGTTGAGCCGGAAAATGCGGCAATCCTCTCCGGCGGTTCCATCGGCACTCATGTGCAGATGGGCATTGGCGACGGCGTGATTCCCGAAATTTTAAACACTGAGATTTACAATGATATTTGTATTATAAAAGACGAAGAAGCCATTCAGGTGTCCAAGGATTTAGCCGCAAAGGAAGGCATCATGTGCGGCATCAGCAGCGGTACCAATGTGGCGGCGGCCATCAAATTGGCAAAGAAACTGGGGCGGGGCAAAACTGTTGTTACGGTTTTGCCTGATACCGCTGAGCGGTATTTTTCAACGCCTTTATTTGAATAA
>JAFQLU010000117.1 GCA_017396465.1 Clostridia bacterium
CAGAAAAATCTTTATGGGGCCGGAAGAAAGCATGAAAATCCAGTCAAACCTTGCCTCCACCATTGCCATGGCGTTTGACGAGTGCGCAGACTCCACTCTGCCCAAGGAATATTTTAAAGAATCCGTGGCAAGAACGGAGCGGTGGCTTGAGCGTTGTAAGGTGGCTTTAGCTGAGCTTAACAAAACCTCCATCAATCGCGAGCAGATGTTATTTGGCATCAACCAGGGCGGTATTTACGACGATTTGCGCATTGAAAACATGAAAACCATCGCCAAATTGGATTTACCCGGCTATGCCATCGGCGGTCTTGCCGTGGGCGAAACGGCGGAGGAAATGTATCACATTTTAGACGTGACTCTTCCCTTCGCGCCGGAAAACAAGCCCCGCTATTTAATGGGTGTGGGCACGCCCACCAACATGATTGAAGGCGTAGCGCGCGGTATCGACTTTTTCGACTGCGTGATGCCCTCCAGAAACGCGCGGCACGGACATCTTTTCACGTCTCGCGGCATTATCAACATCATCAATCAGAAGTATCAGACGGATTCTTCCCCCATCGACCCTGCCTGCGATTGTCCCGTGTGCCGGAATCACTCCAGAAGCTACATCCGCCACTTGCTCAAGGCAGGCGAAATGCTGGGCATGCGCCTCGCCGTGATGCACAATTTATATTTTTACAACAACTTAACGGAGCAAATCCGCCTGGCTCTGGAAGAAGGCAGATTCGAAAAGTTCCGTGAAACCTATTCACCGCTTCTTTGCAAGCGGATATGATTTGAGGGATATTATGTTTAAACGCTTAAGAGAAGACATCCGCACCATCAAGGAGCGGGACCCTGCGGCAAGAAATGCCGTTGAAATCTTTTTCTTATATTCCGGTCTCCATGCCATCTGGTGGTACCGTGTTTCCCATTGGTTTTACAAGCACAAGCGGTTCGGCTTTGCCCGTTGGGTATCCCAGTGCGGCAGATTCTTTACCGGTATCGAAATCCACCCCGGCGCCACCATCGGAAAGGGCCTGTTTATTGACCACGGTATGGGCGTTGTGATTGGTGAAACCACCGAAATTGGCGACAATGTGACCATCTATCAGGGCGTGACCTTGGGCGGTACGGGTAAGGACGTTGGAAAGCGTCACCCCACCATCGGAAACAATGTGCTGATTGGCTCCGGTGCCAAGGTTTTAGGGCCCTTCACCGTGGGCGACCATTCTAAAATCGCGGCAAACGCCGTGGTGCTCACCGAGGTTCCGCCGCATTCCACCTGCGTGGGCGTGCCTGCCCGTGTAGTCCGCATCGGCGGAAAACGGGTATGCGAGGAGGAGCTGGACCAGGTGCACATTCCCGACCCCGTGTCCCAGGAGCTGTGCCGTTTGCAGGCGCGGCTGGATAAGCTGGAAAAGGCGCTCATCAAACAGGAAGAAACCCGAGAGGAGAAATAGATATGAAGCTTTATAACACATTAACCAGAACAAAAGAAGAATTTATTCCCTTGGAAGAGGGCAAGGTAAAGATGTATTCCTGCGGTCCTACCGTGTATAACTTTTTCCACATCGGAAACGCCCGCCCCTTCATCATTTTTGATTCTCTGCGCAGATATTTAGAGTACATCGGCTACGATGTTACCTTCGTGCAGAACTTTACCGATATCGACGATAAAATGATTAAAAACGCCAACGAGCAGGGCATCACCGTAAAAGACCTTGCCGACCGTTTTATCGCAGAATATTTTACCGACGCAAAAGGCCTCGGCATCAAGGAAGCTTCGGTGCACCCGAAGGCAACGGAAAACATCGATGCCATCATCGAAACCGTGAAAACCCTGGTAAACAAAGGCTACGCTTATGAGGTGAACGGCGATGTTTACTTCGAAACCAAGAAATTTTCCGAGTACGGCAAGCTTTCCAAGCAGCCTTTGGAGGACCTGGAAGCCGGCGCCAGAATCGACGTGACCGACATCAAGAAAAACCCCACAGACTTTGCGCTGTGGAAAGCGAAAAAAGAGGGCGAGCCCGCATGGGAAAGTCCCTGGGGCGAGGGGCGTCCCGGCTGGCATATTGAATGCTCCGCTATGGTAAATAAATACTTAGGCGAAACCATCGATATCCACTCCGGCGGTCAGGATTTAATCTTCCCCCATCACGAAAACGAAATCGCCCAGTCCGAGTGTGCCAACGGCAAGCCCTTCGCGCGCTACTGGCTCCACAACGGCTACATCAATGTAGACAACGAAAAAATGTCTAAATCCAAAGGAAACTTCTTCACCGTGCGTGATGTTTCCGCAAAATATGATTACGAGGTTATCCGTTTCTTCATGCTGAGCGCGCACTACAGAAGCGTAATCAACTTTGCAGACGAGCTTTTAGCGCAGTCTAAAGCAGGTCTTGAACGGCTTTACAACTGTCTGCATAACTTAGAGTTTATTGCTACAAAAGCGAAAAAGCGCGACCTGACACCGGAAGAAGCTTCCGTGAAAGCAGAAATTTTAGCATTTAAAGACCAGTTCTGCCGCGCTATGGACGATGACCTCAATACCGCAGACGGTATTGCCGCAATCTTTGATTTGGCAAGATACTTAAATGCCGCAGAAAAAGACGGCTGGTGTCTGGAAATGTTTGAAACCGCAATCGGTCTTCTGCGCGAGCTGGGCGGCGTTTTAGGTATATTTAACCGTTCTTCCGAGGATACTATATCCGAAGAAGCGAAGGCGCTCATCGCCGAAAGAAAAGCGGCAAGAGAAGCCAAAGACTGGGCAAAATCCGATGAAATCCGCGATAAATTGTTAGAATTGGGCTACGAGGTTGCCGACACACGTCAGGGTATGAAAATCCGCGTGGTGGAAAAATAATCTCTGCCCGAAACATACGAAATCACGAAAAGGAAATGCGGAAGCTTGCGTCATTGTGCATGCACAGGTGCGAAACTGCACCCCGTTCCGCCACCTGACTTATGAATATTCAGCATATATTAAAACCGGAGGAAGTGCCGGATATCCGCCAGCTTTCCTCCTTAAGCCTTGCTTTTGTGGGAGACAGTGTGTACGAAATGTTCGTCCGCACCAAAATTCTCGCTTCGGGTAGTCGTCCTGCCCGCGACCTACATAAAATCGCCGTGGGCTATGTGAAGGCAAAAGCGCAAAGCACCGCGATGCTCGCCATTCTTGCGCATCTTTCCGAGGAAGAAACCGACATTTACAAGCGAGGCAGAAACACCAATATCCACACCGTCCCCAAAAATGCCGACATGAATGACTACCGTCAGGCAACGGGGCTGGAGGCTTTGGTGGGATACCTTTACCTGACAGGACAAAACGAAAGACTGACCGAGGTGTTAGAGCTTGCTTTTGCCGCAATAGACCGGGCGTAAATCACGCTTGGGGGAATTTGTTTGAAACTGTTATCTGCCGTAAAAGCATACTTTGCCATCACCTTCGGTGCGCTTTTTGCCGCGCTGGGACTCAATCTTTTTTTAGCGCCTCACGATATTGTGTCGGGCGGCGCATCGGGCGTGGCTGTGATTGTGCATAGCTTAACCGGCTTCCCCATGGGAACGCTGATTCTTCTAATAAACATTCCGCTTTTTATATTAGGTGTTTGTTTGTTAGGCGGCGGCTTCGGATTAAAATCCTTATACGGAACGGCGATTTTCTCCCTGCTCATTGATATCACGGCGTTTTTGCCGGGGATAACCGAAAACCTTCTGATGGCATCCATCTTCGGCGGCACGCTTTTCGGCATAGGCTTCGGCATCATCTTTTTAGCCGGTGCCACCAGCGGCGGAACCGATATTTTAGCGGCGGTTCTGCACAAAGCGGTTCCCGCCGTGGATGTGGGGAAATGGATTTTCGTCATCGATACGGTGATTATTTTAACCGGCGCAGTTTTTTTGCCCGACACCGAACGGGTGCTTGCCGGGATTTTAGCACTTTTTATTACATCCTTTTTGGTGGACTATCTCATCTCCGGCGCCAATGTGGCAAAGGTGGTGTATGTGATATCCGACAAAGCGCAGGAAATCGCAAGCGCTATCATGGAAGATTTAAACCGCGGCGTGACAGGGATTTCCGCCTGCGGCATGTATGAAAAAAAAGAAAAGCTGATGCTGATGTGCGTTGTAAAACGCACAGAGCTGGCAAGGCTTCGCCGCATCGTGGAATCGGCTGACGAAAACGCGTTTTTCGTGCTGTCCCGGGCGCGGCAGGTCACGGGTGAAGGCTTTCGCACTCATCCTTTTGTATAATTTTACATTATGATAAAATACACGATGAGAAAGGAAGTTAATGATGCTGTATCAAAAAGAATTACAAATCAAATATGATGTAGATGTTTTTGTTGCAGGAGGCGGTGCCGCAGGCGTTGCAGCGGCACTTTCTGCGGCAAGAGAAGGGAAATCCGTATTTTTGGCAGAAGCCATGGGCTGCTTCGGCGGATTGGGAACCTCGGGTTTGGTACCTGCCTTTGCGCCCTTTACTGATGGCGTGAACACCGTTTGCGACGGCGTGGGGAAAGAAATCCGCGACGCCGCGTCCGACGAACCGTTAGACACCTACTGGACCCAAATCGACGCCGAAAAATTAAAGCTGGTTTACGATAAGCTTTTAACAGAGGCCGGTGTTTCCTTTTCCTTTTTCACCACGGTAACAGATGTGGTGGTGGAAAACGACAAAATAGATTATGTTGTGTTAAACGCCAAAAGCGGCACCTTTGCCGCCAAAGCGAAAATATATATTGATTGCACCGGCGACGGTGATTTGTGCGCTCTTGCCGGCGGCGCATTTGAACAAGGCGACGAAAACGGTCAAGTGATGCCTGCCACCCTTTGCTCCACCTGGGTTGGCGCAGATTTTAACCAAATCGACCGCACCGTTTCCGATAATGCCTTTATTGAGGATGCGTACAGAGCCGGCATTCTTTCCGTTTGCGACAGGCATCTTCCCGGTATGTTCAACCGACCGGACGGCATCAGCGGCGGAAACGTAGGGCATATTTTCGATATGAACCCCACCGATGAGGTTTCTGTCACAGAAGGTATGCTCCGGGCGAGAAAATCTCTTCAGGAATATCAGAATTACTACAGAACTTATTTAAAAGGCTATGAAAACGTGCAAATGATAACCACAGCCGCCATTCCCGGCATTCGGGAATCCCGGCGTATCACCTGCGATTACACGTTAGGGTTGGACGATTTTATAAACCGTGCCACCTTCCCCGACGAAATTGGCAGATATTGCTACCCCATTGACATTCATGTGAAAAACACCTCGGCAGAGGAATATAAACGTTTCACCGAGGAATACGAACAGAACATGCGCTACAAAGCCGGCGAATCCTACGGGATTCCTTACCGCAGCCTTATCCCCGTCTCCTTCTCCAATGTTTTGGTTGCAGGCAGATGCATGGGATGTGACCAGAAAATGCAGGCTTCCATCCGCGTGATGCCCGGATGCTTTATCACGGGGCAGGCGGCAGGCGTTGCGGCTTCCCTTGCGGCAGACACCGGCGATGTCAGAAGCATTTCCGTCGAAACACTTCAGGACAAATTAAAAGAAGCGAACGCTTATCTTCCCAACAGAAAATAATATTATAAAATATATGAAACCAACATAAGAAAGGAGCTGTTCTTTTTTGGAAACTTCCAGAATCACAGAACTCAAACTCATTGCGGCGAACGTGAGAAAAGATGCGCTGACTGCAGTACATAGTGCATCCTCCGGCCATCCCGGCGGTTCTCTCTCCATCGCTGACCTGCTCACACTTTTGTATTTTGAGGTTATGAACATCGACCCCAAAGACCCCAAAAATCCCGACCGTGACCGTTTCGTGCTGTCCAAAGGTCATTGCGCACCTGCACTTTACAGCGTGCTGGCAGAGCGCGGATTTTTCCCGGTTGACGATATTCCCACCTTCCGTAAAACCGGCAGCTACCTGCAGGGACATCCCGATATGAAGAGTGTGCCCGGCGTGGATATGTCCAGCGGCTCTTTAGGTCAGGGCGTTTGCGCGGCAAACGGCATGGCTTTAGCAGGCAAAATCGACAAGAAAGACTACCGTGTTTACACCGTGTTAGGTGACGGTGAGCTTCAGGAAGGTCAGGTATGGGAAGCGGCAATGTATGCTCCTCACTATAAACTGGATAACTTAACCGCATTCGTGGACTTTAACGGTCTGCAGATTGACGGTGATATTGCAGAGGTTATGTCTCCCCTGCCCATCGATAAGAAGTTTGAAAGCTTCGGTTGGCACGTGATTGTAACAGATGCCCACGATTTTGAAGCTTTGCTTTCCGCCATCAATGAAGCAAAAGAAACCAAGGGCAAGCCCACCATGATTATTATGAAGAGCGTAAAGGGTAAGGGCGTTTCCTTTATGGAAAACAATGCCGCTTGGCACGGCTCTGCTCCCAACGATGAGCAGTATGCACAGGCAATCAAAGAATTAGACGCAGAAATTGCGAAACTGAAGGAGGCGTAATCATGGCAAAAACAGCAACAAGAGAAGCATACGGCATGGCGCTGGCAGAGTTTGGCGAAAGCTATGATATCGTGGTTTTAGACGCCGACCTTTCCAAATCCACCAAGACAGATACATTCAAGAAAAAATTCCCCGAGCGGTTCTTTAACACCGGTATTGCAGAAGCAAACATGATGACAACGGCGGCAGGTCTTGCTTCCTGCGGTAAAATCGTGTTTGCCAGTTCCTTTGCCATGTTTGCGGCAGGAAGAGCTTTTGAGCAGGTAAGAAACGGCATCTGCTACCCCAACTTAAACGTAAAAATCGGTGCAACTCACGCAGGTATTTCCGTTGGCGAAGACGGTGCAACCCACCAGTGCTTAGAGGATATCGGCATCATGCGCACCATCCCCAACATGGTTATTTTAAACCCTGCAGATAAGGTAGAGTCTATTTTAGCCGTTGAAGCGGCTATCAAGCATGAGGGCCCTGTATACCTCAGATTCGGCAGACTCGCCGTTCCCG
The DNA here is from genome assembly GCA_017396465.1 of Clostridia bacterium. GTDB lineage: Bacteria > Bacillota > Clostridia > UBA1381 > UBA9506 > Congzhengia. The sequence goes on from JAFQLU010000117.1 coordinate 6,975, forward strand.
AAATTTTTGACCGCGAGACCTATAAGTTCGAAATCGGTAAGGGCGTTGAAATCATGGAAGGCACAGATGCGACCATTATCGCAACCGGTCTGATGGTTCCCGAAGCGATGGAAGCTGCAGCAAAGCTGAAGGGCGAAGGTCTTTCCGTTCGCGTAATCAATATGGCAACCATTAAGCCTATCGATAAAGACATCATCGTGAAAGCTGCAAAGGAAACCGGCGCAATCGTTACAGCCGAAGAGCATAACATCATCGGCGGTTTAGGCAGCGCCGTTGCCGAGGTTCTGGCAGAAAACAGCCCCGTTCCCATGAAGAGAGTGGGCACAGAGGACAAATTCGGTCAGTCCGGTAAGCCTGCAGAGCTTTTAGAGCTTTACGGTTTAACCGCGGCAAACATTGCGAAACAGGTAAAAGAAGTTCTCAAAATGAAATAATTGTTTTGAAAAAGCGAAAATATACGCCGTAAAACCGGCAGGCAAACGAAATCCTGCACGCGGCAAAACGGCAAAAAGAAGATAAGCGGCACGGAAAAACTTCCGTGCCGTTTTTTTGCTTAATATGTATTTTTATCTACGAACAAAATGTTCCTGCAAAAGCGGTATATTCATCACTTTTCCGATGGACTCTAACGGATACGGATGCTGTAAGTGAAAATAATCATTGCAATCAACGTCCCAACTATGTTGTTTTCCCAACCAGGCAAATCCGTATGTCACAACCAAAGACCGCATATCGCATCTATCATCTATGAACATACGCAAATCCTCCGCCAACCTTTTTTCAACTTTTCTTTGCACTTCTTCCGTCAATTCCTTCAAAAGCTTCTTTTCCAATTCAAAAAAAGTTTCCTTGAATCGATAATCATTCTCCGTCTCAAGAACACCCTTGCCATCGGGATAAATTTTGGCATAACCGGATATAGCCCGTTCGCGATAATCCTCTATTTTAATCAGATAACCGTCATCCGTATCACGCTTTGAAAAATATTTTGGCCAATCTTTTTTGTATGTATACACTTTGTCTAATATTCTTTCTGTACGCTCTACGCTTTCTTCCGGCACAAAAAGATACAGAACAAACGCACTCTCATTATCCGCCAGACGGCTCAAAAGCATATCCATTGCCCTATCCGGTTCCACCACTTTCAATATGGTTTCATACCGGATAAAAAGACAATCTCCCTGAAATGCGCGAATATATGCCAATATATCTAAAAGCACCTCTCTGTTTTCGCTTTCCACGTTTGTGTAACGCTGAGCAATTTTTGTGATATCCTCGGACTCATAGTCCATAGAAGACACTATAATTCTTTGTTTTCCTCGTTCTAACCGTTGAAGCTGATCGCTTATATATTCACCCTTTTCCATAAAACCCCTCTTTTATCGACATCGTTTATACATACCGAATATCCACGCCGGAGAAGCTGATATTGCCGAACAGGCGAACGGTAACATCGGTTTCATGCTCCGGTACCTCGGTATTTTTCACGCCGGAAAGCGTTGTGTTTGTAAGGTCCTCCACTCTCCAGTTTTTCGGAATAAAAAGATCCACGCCGGAAAAGGAAAGGTTCATGTGAACATCCAGCACAGACCCTTCCGGTACCAGCCGATCGAAATACAGCTTGTTGCCGGAAAATGAGCAATCAACATGCACATCACGCACACCCTTGGCATCTAAATACTTCACAAGGCTGTTAAACCGCGTGCGGATATGAATGGAGCTGTCCGACGTGCTAACGGTTTCAGCAGAGGCGGTTTTGGTGGTTGCCGGCACATATCTCTTGGGGAAAATCAGCCTGAGACCACAAGACAGAAGCGCCGCAATGGCAAGAATGGGCACAGGCGTGAGCGCCTCTATACCGAGCTCGGTGTCAAACAAAATTCCGATAACGGCAATGGGAAAGAAGAACAGAAAAAAACTTCGCTTCATCACGCCGTAAATCATCACATACACCGCTAAAACGGCAATCACTGCGTCCCAGAAGTAAATCTCCTCTGCCAATCCTGTCATGGTGGAAACGATAATCAGCGCCGCAAACAGCAGCATGGTAAGTCCTGCAAAAATGTGTCTTTTCATTTGGTTCATCCCTTTCTGTAGGTTTCAATCCGCTCGGTTACGCTTTTTGCATAGCCTCGGGAAATGTAGGCTTGTTTGTGTGTGTTCTTAAGCTCTGCCATTCTGCCGCTTCCCACCGCTCTTCGGATAGCAGAAACGTGCATCACATTGAGGAGTGTGGATTTTGCGCATCGGACGAATACCGACGGCAAAAGCTGCTCTAAATCGTATAGACGGTGCTTTACGCGGAACACATCGTCTTTCGTGTGCGCCACAACGTGCTCCTCCTCGGTTTCAAAGAACAGAACCTCTGATACGGGAAAGAACACCTCTGCGCCGTCTTTGTAGAAGGTGACAGGCTGTTTTTCGAAATAGGTGCGAAGGAGCGACAGCGTATGCCGTACTTCTTCTGTTTCTTCCGAAAACCGCAACACAATTTCCGGCTCTGTTATGTTTTCTGTTTTTTCTACTTTGATTCGCAAAGCGTTTCCCTCCCTTCGTTTTTTATTGTATCGCATCTTCAGAAATTTGTAAACCGTTTTTCGGTAAGCGGTTTTATTTTTTCGGTAAGATGCATATTTTTTATATTTTATATTTTTCAAAAGAGCGGGGGCGTTTTCTTCCTTTCCTCTCTCTATCCTTTTCTTCCCTCTCTCTTTCTTAAACTCATCTTTTCTTTCCTTCTCTTTCCTCCCTCTATCTTAAACTAACTCTTATCTATCCTATACTCTCCTTACCTTACCTGTGTATCCATTCTGTATACAAACAATTTCTGACAGATTATTTTTTGTTGTTATGTTTATTTTACCATGAAGAGAAAATACTTGCTTGCAAGGGTATTTTCTCGAAGCCGTCAATAAAGCAGTGTGTGCATTGCACACAGGTGGCGTTAGCCACAAAGACTTGCGCAGCAAGGATTTACTGCTTTTATTATACCACAAATTTCATTTTAAAAAAGTTTCTTATCGGTAATTTGTGGTGCAATAAACATTTCCTTTTTTATTTTGCATCCTTTCAGGATGCATTTCATTCTGTTATGTTTATTATACCACAAAATCAAGTGCAATGGAGTGCAAAGTGAAAATTCGCATAGCTATCGTATTTATCGTACTTTTTCGGCATCTGTTTACGGATTGTTCACATCTGTTTTATAGGGGAGAGGTTTTATTTTGGTGTCGTGGCATGGAAAGAAATCGCGGTTCCCGCGTGACGAAAATCATGGTTCCCGTGCGACGAAAAGCGTGGTTACCGCGTTTGATGTTACGCGGTTACCGGGTGGGGATAGGTTCTTCTTTTGTGTGGTTTCGGGGGGAGGGTTTAACAGATTGCACTCTGGTTTTGGTATCTACTTTTGTTTTTGGTAGTGCCCTGATTCAAAAGAATCATACACAGGAGCGACCATGCGCGCGTTCTTTGGAGTGTTGTCCAAATCTTTGATTTGGGTAACAAGGGTCTGCCCCCTTGGGTACACCCATGTCAAAATCTCCCAAGAGCGCAAGCCGAAAGCGCCGCGCGATTGGATGAGATTGACGGCTGCCTACTTTCTGACGACAGAAAGTGGGCCCCCCGCAGGGGAACTGCGTAAAGAATAGCTATTCCTGATACATCCAACGCACAGCAAAAAAATAAAATCACTTCCTATTACATACCCAAATGATCCGTCCGCTTTGAAAAACCAACAAAAAAGAACCGGACAGCTCGCCCGATTCCTTTCCCTTATTTTTTCACGAATTTGCCTCTTTCATCAACGCAAAAGCGCATTCCACACCTTTTTCAAACGCCGCTTCCATAGCAGGAATGTGCATATTTCCAATCAAGGAAAACACAGCATCTTCGAAAGCCTCATATTCTTTTCTTGTTGCAAACTTTTCCATACACATACTACGCATAAAAGCTTCCAGCTTGTTTTCTTCTGCCCGATGCTCTGCACCAAACGCCTCTCGGTCCGGAGAAAATCTTCCGTCAAAATATGGTTTTAACTCTCGCTTTAACATAAAACGCACCTCATATTGTAATGATAATCTAGACTGTGTATCTAATTATACGGTAAGATATTACCGCTGTCAATAGATATTTTGTCACATTATAATAAATATGAGGTGATGAACATGGAAAATCACGGCAAGGTTATTATCACATTAGAAGAATACCGCTTGCGTAAAAATATCAGCAAAAACAAAATTGTTGAAAATGCAAATGTGCAAAGAACCCAGCTTCAGAATTATCTGCACAATAGGGTTGCCCGTGTGGATTTGGATGTTTTAGCACGAATCTGCAATTATCTGGATTGCGACATTTCCGATATTCTGAAGTATGAAAAAGGGGAATAAAAAACATAGAATAGGTCTTCGTTAAAAACAAGCAATGGCGAGTCATCCTTGATAGATGTCTCGCCATTATTTTTTAGATCATTTCAAGTTTTTGCCAAAATAAGCTTGCGGCATTTCTGCCTTTTCGGCGTTTTAGTTGCCCATAGGCTCCAGTCTTTCCGAATGCAGACATTTGTCTGTGTTACCCTTCACGGTAGGTCTTTCCTGCTGTGCCCAATGAACAGCGTTTTTGATAATCAGCTGAACTGTGGGATGATAGAAGGTGCGGAAGGTTTCATGACCGGGCTGGAAGTAGAAAATTCTGCCGTTACCACGGTGGAAGCAGCAACCGCTTCTGAAAACCTCACCGCCGTTATACCAACCAATCATAATGAGACGGTCGGGTTCGGGGATATCGAACCGTTCGCCGTAGGTTTCTTCCGCTTCCAGTTCAAAATATCTTGCGTTTACGCCGCGCACAATGGGATGGGCAGGGTCTGTAATCCAAACGCGCTCTCTATCATTGGTTTCTCTCCATTCTAAGTTACAGGAGGTACCCATCAGGCGACGGAATGGCTTGGAATGGTGACCGGAATGGAGGAAGATTGCGCCCATACCGTCTAACACTGCCGCCTGCACGCGTTCTGCCACTTCGTCCGGCACGTCGCCGTGCTTCATGTGACCCCACCAGATCAGTACGTCTGTGTCGTCCAGCACTTCCTGGGTCAGACCGCATTCGGGATCGTCCAGCGTTGCGGTGCGAACAACCAGCTCCTCATCGGTATCCAAAAAGCTTTTTAAGGTGTTGTGGATACCACCCGGGTGCACTTCTCTTACCTTTTCATCTATTTTTTCATGTGCATATTCGTTCCAAACTGTTACTTTAATCATATTGATGCTCCTTATCAGATGTCTGTTTTGATTGCTTCGCCGGTTTCAGCGGATTTGAATGCCGCTTCCATAACCTTCACAACGCGCAGAGCCTGCTCTGCTGTGATGGTAAGCTCAGCTTTGCCGTCCAATTTGTCCACTAACTGCCAGTATGTGGGGTTTAAGTTGTCATCCACATCTGTGGGAGCTGTAATCGGTGTGATATCCAATGTATCTTCGCTTCTGGGAGCCATGGTTTTGGACGGACCTGCCTTGGAGGTGGGGATGTTTGCATCCCATGTGTCCTGACGGTCCTTGCAACGAACCACTTTACCTTCACAATCCCAATCGTCGATAACCAGAGTACCCTCTGTACCTAACACATACCATCTGGGATGCTTTACGAAGTTATTGGTGGAAACCTCGATGTGTGCAGTTACGCCGTTGTCTAATGTCATGGTTAAGCGGAAGTTATCGTCTACCTCGGGATAGTTCACGCTATACATTTTACAGAACACGTTAGTAACCTTGGCGTCATACATATACATAATCTGGTCGATGAGGTGCACGCCCCAGTCCAGCATCATGCCGCCGCCTTCTTCTTTTTTGATTCTCCAACCTGCGGGAACGCCACGGGAGCCTTCCACACGGGATTCAATCACATATACATCGCCCAAAAGACCTGCTTCAACTGCGCGTCTCATCGCAACGAAATCTTTGTTCACTCGTCTGTTCTGGTCCACGGTGAATACGTTGCCGGTTTCTTTCGCAACCTGCATCACTTCTTCCAGTTCCCAGCTTTCGATGGTAACCGGCTTTTCGCACAGAACGGCTTTGCCTGCACGCAGAGCTTCGATAGCGAAGGGTCTGTGCAGATGGTTGGGAACTGCAACCAGAACAATGTCAACCTCGGGGTCATTAATCAGAGCTTCTCTCGATTCATAAGCTACCATGCCCAGGCTTTTTGCAAATTCCATTCTTTCGGGGTTGATATCGAAAACACCCTTCAAGTGGATTCTGTCTAACACCAGAGACTGCTTGTAATGATTGTGCGCCATGCCGCCGAAGCCGATGGCTGCCACATTATAGATTTTTTCTACGCCCACCACATTTCACCTGCACTTTCGTAAATGAGAACGTCCTTCATAAAGGAAATTGCTTTTTCCAGACCTTCCTTCACAGACATCAAACCGTCTTCATGCTCGATGGAAATGATGCCGTCGTAGCCAACAGCCTTTAATGTGGAGATTAAATCGTTCCAGTATTCCTTGCCGTTACCGTAGCCAACAGTTCTGAATACCCAGGAGCGGTTTAAGATGTCACCGTAGTGCTTGTAGTCTAAAACGCCGTTTACGCCGGTGTTTGCTTTATCAATCTTGGTATCTTTTGCGTGGAAATAGTAGATAGCG
>JAFQLU010000118.1 GCA_017396465.1 Clostridia bacterium
ACAACGAGAAAAGAATTAAAGAGAAACTTGGGTGGATGAGTCCGGTGCAATATCGACTCACTGCCTTGGCTGCATAAAAATAGCGTAGCAGTCATAAAACCACTACGCTATAAAAAGTCTAACTTTTTGGGGTCACATCAAGTCACACATCTTTTATCAGTTACCCAATTCAAATTTATCGTGAATTGCTTTTACCGCTTTGTTTTCCATGCCCTGGTCGATAAGGACGGAAACTTTGATTTCGGATGTGCCAATCATATGGATGTTGATGTTTGCATCATATAGTGCTTCAAACATTTTAGCAGCAACGCCTGCGTTGGATACCATACCTGCGCCAACGATGGAAACCTTGGAAACATTGGTGTTGTAGCTGATATCGCCGTAGCCGATGATTTCTTTGTTTGCTTCGCAGATATCTAATACCTGCTGCAGATTGCCTTCGGATGTGGTGAAGCTGATATCTTTTGTACCTTCTCTGCCGATAGACTGCAGAATGATATCTACATTGATGTTATGTTTTGCCAGCAAAGAGAAAATTCTGAATGCTTTACCGGGTGTATCTTCTATATTACAGAGAGAAATTCTTGCAACGTCGTTATCTTTTGCAACGCCTCTTACTACCATAGTTTCCATTTTAACTACCTCCTTAACAACTGTTCCTTCCACATTGGGTGTGATACTGGAACGTACGCATAAATTCACATTATATTTTTTAGCCATTTCAACGGAACGGTTATGAAGCACGTTTGCACCCAAAGATGCCAGCTCCAGCATTTCGTCGAAGGTGATTTCGTCAAGCTTCTTTGCTTCGGGAACAATTCTGGGGTCTGTGGTGTAGACACCGTCAACGTCCGTGTAGATTTCACAAAGATCTGCATGACATGCCGCAGCCAATGCAACGGCAGATGTGTCGGAACCGCCACGGCCCAGTGTGGTGATATCATCGTATTTGTTGATACCCTGGAATCCTGTTACAATAACGATACGTTTTTTGTCCAGTTCTGCATTGAGACGTTCTGCTTTTACCTTCTTGATTCTGCTTGCAGAATAGTTGGAATCGGTGTGAACACCGCACTGCCAGCCTGTTAAAGAAATCACGGGGAAGCCCATGTTTTCAATGGTCATGGCAAGTAAGGATGCGGAAATCTGTTCCCCTGTGGAAAGGAGCATATCCATTTCACGCTTAGACGGGTTCGGGTTGATTTCCTTTGCTTTTTCGATTAAATCGTCGGTCGTGTCGCCCTGGGCGCTGACAACAACGATTACATTGTTTCCGGCTTTATAGGTATCGGTGATAATGCCGGCAACGCGCCTGAGCTTCGTTGCATCTGCTACCGATGAGCCGCCGAATTTCTGAACTATCAGACTCATATCTGTTAACCTCCTGTTGTGCCTCGCACAATCTTAATATACCTTATTATTTTATAATTTTAACGCCTTCATTATCCACATCTAACAGCTTTAATGTCCATGTGGGATGCGTTTTTTTCATGTACTCGGAAATGTCTTCCAGGAAAAACTCTGCATCGTCTGCTTCCACAACGGAAACCAGTGTGGGGCCGGAGCCGCTGATATATGTGCCCAGCGCACCGTATGCCTTTAATTTGTTGTATATCTTCTGGTAACCGTCGATAAACACCTTACGATAGGGCTCGTGCACCTTATCGTCGATAGCGCAGAGCAGGTTTTCGTAGTTTCCGGAAACCATGGATGCCACCATCAAGGATGCGTGGGAGATATTAAAAGCAACCTCGCGGCGGGGATAGTATCCCGGCAGAGTGTTTCTTGCCTTCTGAGTGGTTACCGCATAGTCGGGAATCAGCACCAGGAATTTCAAGTCTCCCTCAATCTTATGGGAATAATAGAAGATTTCTTCTTTGTTATACACAGAAACGGTGAATCCGCCGACGCACGCCGCGCAGACATTATCGGAATGGCCCTCGATTGCCGTTGCCATCTCCATAATCTGGCGCTTGGAAAGCTTTGCTTTGGAAAGCTCGTTGGCGCACATCAGACCGCCCACGATACAAGCGGAGCTGGAGCCTAAACCGCGGGTTACGGGAACCTCGCTTTTTAAGGTCAGCTTCAGGCCCTTTGGCTGATAGCCTACCTTATCGAACAGGTATTTCATGGATTTATATACCAGGTTCTTTTCGTCGGTGGGCAGAAACTCTTTGGTTTCCGCGTCTAAAATCTCAATAGTGAGACCGCCGTCTGTTTCTGTTGCTTCTATGTAATTGTAAATGGAAAGCGCCAGACCCAAAGAGTCAAATCCCGGTCCCATGTTTGCAGATGTTCCCGGCACTCTGACTTTTACTGTACCCATATGTTTCACCTCGTTATGCCCTAAGGCAGAATGCGGATATATGCGTTATCACCAACCTGTGCTTTAAAGTCTTTTTCCTGCATCGGCGCTGTTACAAATACAAACTCGCCGTCTGCACCGCCGATTTCCTCGGCGCCGGGGAACTTTTCGGCTAAAGACGCGTCCTTGGTGCGGACAAAGTAGCGATAAGAAGCTGTTTCGGGATCGTTCATGAGGCCGCTTTCCGCTTCTCCCCAGATAACCCATTTATTGATATGGAAGTGTTTTGCCGCGTCGATTACATCGGCAACCACTGCGCTCGCTGTGGGAAGCTTACCTGCGCCTCGACCGTAGAACATCACATCGCCCAAAGAGTCGCCGCGAACCATGATAGCGTTAAACACGCCGTCTACATCGGAAAGAAGGCTGGTCTTGGAAACGAGACGGGGAGCAACGATGGCGTTTACCTTGCCGTCTGCATCGATTTCCGCAGAACCGATGAGCTTAATCACATAACCGATTTTTTCTGCCATGATCACATCGGTCTGGGTGATTTTAGTGATGCCCTCGGTGGGAATATCGTTATAATCCACGAACTTGCCGGTTGCAAGGGATGCTAAAATCGCCGTTTTGCGGCAAGCGTCATGCCCTTCAACGTCCGCTTCGGGATTGCGTTCTGCATAACCTAAATCCTGAGCTTCTTTCAAAGCATCTTCAAAGGAGGAGCCCTCCTGGAACATTTTGGTTAAGATATAGTTGGTGGTTCCGTTTAAAATACCGTGCAGGTGGCTGATTTCGTTTGCCGCCAGGCACTGGTTCAAAGGACGGATAATCGGGATACCACCGCCAACGGAAGCTTCAAAGAAATAGTTGGTTTTATTTTCCTTGGCAATGGCAATCAGCTCGGTTCCGTGAGTTGCCACCAGCTCTTTGTTGGAGGTGACTACGCTTTTGCCTGCAAGCAGAGCCGCTTTGGTGAACTCGTACGCCGGCTTTAAGCCACCCATCACTTCCACCACGATGGAAACCTCTTCGTCATTTAAGATATCATCGTAGTTTTTGGTGAACAGATGTGCTTCCGGATGATCCGGAAAATCACGGATATCGAGAATGTATTTAACATCGATGGTGTCCCCTGCTTTTTTACCGATTGAGGACGGGTTCTTTCTCAGGATTTCGTATACACCGGAACCAACGGTGCCGAATCCTAAAATTGCTGCATATACCATAAGGAAGCCTCCTTGTAATAATTTACTCAATTGTATTATACTTATTATATAGCACTTCCAATTTCAGGTCAACACTTTTTTTCAAAAAAAGCAAAAAAAGTGCGGATTTTGTTAGAATCCGCACTTATATTCTGAACCTTTTCTGTTATTTCAATGCCTCAAACAAAAAATCATACCCCTCATCGGTGGGTTTTACGGTGTGACCGCCGCTATGAACATCGAACACGAAGTTTTCTTCTGCGCCCATTGCGGCAAAATAGGGTTTCACGCGCTCTGCCTCTGGGATACCCGTCTGATAGGTGAACACCTCGTCCTCTTTTCCGATGGACACATAGAGCTTTCTCGGTGCGCAAAGCGCCGCAACCTCGGCGTCCTGAAACATTCTGCCTGAATTCGGAAACACCATATCCTGCCAGGGGTAGGCATCTCTGTCGTTAAAGCAGGCGCAGGCGTATCCTGCACGGATTCTTGTGTCTGCCGCCATGGTGTAAAGCGTGAAATATCCACCGTAGGAAAGGCCTATCATGCCGATTTTTTTGCCGTCAATTTCAGGAAGGGTACAAAGATAATCAATAGCTTTGGAAATTCCTGCAATCTGGATGCCTGCAACGGATAAGCCGAATCTTACCAGGTTTGTGTTGATTACCTCTCTGCTATAGGGCGGTTCGTAGTGCGGACAGGTAGCACTTTTTTCCCCTATGTTCCACAAAAGAAGCTGGGGTGCAAACACAGCCGCGCCGCGTGAAAGAGCGCGCTGCACCATATGGTTATAGTTATTCTCGCCGTGAAAATCCGAGCAAAGCTCCGGCGTGCCGCCGCCACCGTGCTGGGCAATGACGAGGGGCATCGGTTCTTTAGCCTGCTTCGGCATAAGAAGCAGTCCGTACATCGGAATTTCTTCTGTGATTCCGATAGCCACGCGGAATATATCGCATACATCATCGGTAGCAACATAGGTTTTCTCCACCGCACCGAAGATGCCATCCGGCACACGGGGAATCCCCAGCATATCCCGATATTTGCTCCGATATTCTTCTATCTTTTCGGGAAGTGCCTCCGGTGGGAAAAAGGCGGTTCTTTCCTGTTTGCCGGATGTGTTCAGCGTTTCAATGAACCTTTCGAGACCCTCTTTGAAATTCTTACGGTATCTGTTTGCCACATCGGGGGATTCTTCATAAAGCTTTTTGTCTTCGAATCGCATGTTCCGCACCTCGTTTTTATTCTCACTTTTTCGGCTTTGCATTCATGATTCCAAGGAATAGGAAAAACAGATGCAGAATGTTCAGGCTGAACCCGAAGCTGTACATAGGTACAGCGAGAGGTGAAGCCGGGACATAGCAAAGGGCATCACTCCAACGGAAAATCGCAGTATTGAGATTTTCAACAGATTGTACCTGACACTGTATTTTTTCTTGCCCTTTGCGTTATGCGCTGTTTTTACATCCCGTTATTTTACGATAACTGTTTCAATGCCTAAAAGTTTACCGATTTTTTCAATGGTCTTTGCGTGGTGCCCGATGCCCAAAGCATAATGATGCGTGGGGCCTTCCAACACCCATTTCTTGATAAATTCCTTGGTTGTGGGCTCAAAGAAGCCACGGGTATTGGTGTTGCCGGTGGGCGGAATCGGTCCCTTTTTGGACGTACCTTCGCCGATGACGAATTTGAAGCCGCCGTTTGCCGTCTGGGTGATGCCCAGCATGGTGATGGGGCCTTCCTTGATTTTAAATTCCACAGATGCGCCGCTGCCGGGCTTGCCGTGGTATTTGGTAAGGCTACGGAGCACCGGCTTATCGTCTGCAATGGCGATATGGTGCGGACCGTCGTGCCCAACTAAAATAAAGTCTTCCGCAAAATCAAAGGGATGGAACTCTGCAAAGCTGCCGCCGATGTTTAATCTATCCATAATCAGCATGGCAAGGCAGGTTTTGATGTCAAACTCACCACACATGGGGATACCCTGGGCATTTAAAATGGAGTTACCCACAATCAGCGTGGTTGCAACAGTTCTTTGGATACTGCCCTCTGCGCCTTCATAGTAGTACGCAAGACCGGTCAGATGATAGGTTTCCACAAAACGGTCTAACGCCGCGGCGGATTTTGCCGCCTGATAAAGGTCTGCATCCGTCAGCTTCATGGTGACGGGGTCGGACTTGGGATCGGGCATATCGAATTCTTTTTGGATAACCGCAATTTTCGCCTGCACTTCTTCTTCGGTTACTTTGTTGTATTCTGCAACTAAATCGTCAATCTCCAAAAGCGGCACATGAACGCCGAAGGCAGAGGAGATGGCGGTGGGGTCTGCGTGCATGTCGTACATGGCTTCTAAAACGTGTCCCATCAGGCCGATTCTTGCACCCTTTAAGCTATGGAGCACCTTGGCGATATCGCACCATGCCAAAAGCTCTTCATCCGCTTCCTTATCGTCATAAAGCGTTCCGATGACCACGTCTGCCACCTGTTTTCCCATGCGGATTGCAACGCCGGTGAATTCCGGTACGGAGCAGATATTATCGTTTTCCAGCTGCATAAAGGTGCTGGCAATGGTGTAGTCCATAGCCTTTCTCGGCTGGAGCGCTACCAGCACAACGGGTACTGTTGCGGCGCGCATGATGGGCGCAAACACAGAGGAGGTTGCATAGGTTACCATGTTGCAAAACAGAAGGTCTACACCGCTTCCTGCGATTTTATCCACCGCTTCATAGGCTTTTTCAGAAGAGTCAATCATGCCGAAGTCGATGACCTCTACCTCCATGCCGCTGACCTTGTTGCATAAGTCTTGGTGATATCCCATAATATTATCGAGTAAGCCTTCAAACTGGTCCCAATAGGTTGCGTGAGCTGCGGCGAAAATACCGATTTTTGCCGTGCGCGGATTCTTTCTTTCAATCATTGTAAAACTTTCCTTTCATGAACTTGTAGGTTTGTCTTGATTATACACCAAAACCGTGCTATAATCTATATAAGATTTAAAGGAATTTTTGTGTAAAATAAAGATGGAAGGTGAGATTTTGGAATTTCGGGAAATTCATCCCTATGTGCGGTTTGCACGGCATATGCTCTATGATATCCGTAAGCCCGTTTTGTGTCCTTACGACTGCCGACTGTTTTTTATGGAGGAAGGAAACGCCTGCATCACCGCCGATGGAACAGACTATCAGCTTTCCAAGGACGATGCGTTGGTGGTTCATTCCGGTGTGGTCTACAGAGTTTCGCCGGAAAATCCCCAAACGAAGATTCTGGCTTTTAACTTTGATTTTACCTTTGACCACTCTGCCCTCACCATCCCCATTCCGCCGGATTCGCCGGAGGCCTTTGAGCAAACAAATATCTTGTCCTTCGAGCCTTTTTCCGATATCACCGCTTTTAACCGCGTGGTTTTCGTGCGAGATATGAGCATGGGGTATGAGCTTTTAACGGAAGCACACAGAGAATATAAAAAGAATCTTTATTTTTCCGACACCTTAGCCGGCGCAAGCCTGGGGCAATTTTTGGCGCTTTGTGCAAGACAGCAGGCAGAGCCGGTTGCCGAGGGAGGAGTAACGGTTACCGACCGCATCATTTCCTATCTGCACAAAAATTATCAAAAAAACATTACCAATGAAAGTTTAGCGAAAGAGTTTAATTATCACCCCAACTACATCAGCAGCTTAATCCGCACCAGAACAGGAATGTCTCTGCACCGCTATTTTCTGCACATCCGTGTGCGCCGTGCCATTACACTTTTGGAAACCACGGATTTATCGGTGACGGAGATTGCCCGGGAGGTTGGCTTTTGCGATGTGAGCTATTTTTCCAACTATTTCCGCAAGGTGACCGGCAGAGCGCCGAAATACTATCGGAAGAAGTAATACGAAAAAGATTATTTTTGTCTGCCGGAGGTTTCTTTCCTGTTTGCAGGTTTTCAGGCAGAATTATGATAGAAAGAAAAAGGAGATTTTAACACATGATGGATATATACGAAAGAGGATACACCGTTCCCTTTTCGGGGAACTCGGACTGCGAGGCGATTACCCACGCCATTTCCGAGGCGCGCGCCATGGGGCTTTATAAAACCGTGATTCCGCGGTACAATAAGCGCACAGGCGTTTGCCGTTGGGTGCTGGACGCACCTGTTTTAGTGCCGGAAAATTTCACTCTGGTGTTTGATAACGCCGAGGTAGCATTTACGGATAACGGCTCCATCCTGGTGATGGGTGAGGAGCGAAAGCCTGCAGAAAGCATTCACATTTTTGGTATTGGCAACGCTCGCCTTATTGACGAAGGAACTTACGGCGCCATGATGCGGATTGCTTTTGCAAAAAATGTCCGTCTTCATGGGCTTACCTTCAAAAACCGCGGAACTCGCGGCATTTTCTGCCTGGGAATGACGGATTCTTATCTGTATGACCTGACCTTTGACGGCGAATTTCCGCCCAAAGAGGCCGAAAATACCGATGCCGAAGAGAATACCATCCGCCGCAAAAACGCAGGCGGTCTGATGCTTTCTGCCGGATGCAAGGGTGTAACCGTCGAGCATATTTACGGCAAAACCTATGGCCACACCGTGGAAATTTCTGCTTTTTCCGGCGAAACGGAATGTGACACCACGCAAGATATATTGGTGCGTGACGTGCGCTCCGATTGCTACACCTTCAGCAATGTGCATCTGGTGAATGCCGAGGGGCATCTGCTTTCCAACATCATGATTGACGGCGTGACGGACACCTCGAAGGTGGGGGCTTTATACCGTGGACGCGCCACCGTTTCCATCGGGGACACGGTGTTTGGAAGAACGCCTTCTGCCTTGGGCGAAATCCGCAATATGACGGTGAAAAACATCACCTCACGCGCTTTTGCCGCCGTGAATATCATTCACTCGGTGCAGGATATCACCGTTGCCGACCTGACCATCCGGGAGGATGGCGGATGCGGCATGTCTTGCGACCGCACCCTGGCATACCACAACATTTATTTCTGCAACATCAAGTTTGACGACCGCAAAACACCGCCCTATGCAATCTCCGAGGTGAAAAAGCCCTCCTACATTCAGCCGCCACGGGAGACGGATGCACATTTTTATCCCTACCGCGCCGTGTGCAACATGCGTGACATTCACGGTGGCAACTTCAAAATCAACGGCATCTACGCCAACATGCTGGATAACCTTCTGCGCATCACGGGGAAAAACAGCCTGGAGATGTATGACGTGGATGTGGAAAATATCGTGTATGACGATATTGTAGGAGGCGATTGCATCATCAACGAGGAAGTGTAAACACCCGGATACGGGAAAAACCGCTTCTTTCTTTTGCCTAAAATAAACAAAGGATGAAATCCTGCGGGATTTCATCCTTTTCTTTTCTGTTCTGTTAATTTGCATAGGGCCAGCCCAATGCTTTCAGGTCCTTTTCCAGCGCAGCTTTCTGCTCATGGGTTAAGGCGCGCATGGGGAAGGTGGCGTCACCACAGTCGAAGCCCAACAGAGTGGTTGCGTATTTTACGGCCGGAATCAGTTCATGCCGTACCATCACCTCGATAACGCGGTTCACTTTCAGCTGGACGGCGTTTGCTTCCTTTACCTTTCCCTCCTGCATCAGGCGGTAAATGTCTAAAAACTGCGGAAGCATCACATTATAGGTAGAGCCGATTCCTGCATCTGCGCCTGCGGCAAGACCGGAAACCAAAAGCTCATCGGGACCGTTTATGATGTTCATATCGCCCTGTGTCATATCCTTCAGCTTCATCAGCTCAAAGAAATTGTTGGAGCTCCATTTCACGCCGGTTACATTGTCGATTTCAAAAATACGGGCAATCAGCTTTGCCGACATGTCCTTTTGTGCGCCGGGGTGATAGTAGATAATCACGGGAATATGCACGCTTTCTGCTAATCTTTTATAGTACTGATACAAGTCATCAGGAGCATAATAGAAGAAACAGGGCGGAATTGCCGCAACAGCATCTGCACCAACCTTTTCGGCATGCTTTGCAAGGTCTATCGCCTCATCTAAATTCATTGCCGCAATGTGGCAGATAACGGGTTTTCTGCCTGCTACATGGTTTACGCAAAGCTCGCACATTTTTTCCCGCTCTTCCCGCGCCATCACAATGCCCTCTCCCGTGCCGCCTAAGATATAAAATCCGTCTGCGCCCTGAGAAAGCTGAAAATCTAAAATTCCCTTTGCCGCCGCCTCGTTCACGGTTTTATTGTCTGCCAGAAAAGGCGTTACCAATGCCGGCATAATGCCGGTGAATATCTTTTTCATATGAATTCCTCCTCTTTCATATTCATTATATCTTTTTTTCCGAGGCATTACCATAATCCAAGCGGAAGACTTTTCCTGTTTCATTTCCGCTTAGTTAAGTTTTTTGCGTTTTTTTCTTGCCTTTCGCCCTGTTCTATGCTACAATCATATACAGAATTTATCGTTTGGGAGAATCTGCATGAAAAAGCTTGCTTATTTCACCTTCACCGTTGAAAATACAGAAATCACCTTTTATTACCAGGAAAACATGATTTTAAAGAACCGTTGGTCCGGCAGCAGCCTTCATATGCATCCTCTGCATGAGCTGTTTGTGTTGATAGACGGCAGTGCCACCATTTACGGAGATACCGAATCGGTTGCGCTTTCTAAAAATGATGTTTGTATTCTGCCGCCCCGGTATATGCACACCGTTACGCCGGAAGAAGAAAATCCGCGCCGTGTTGCGCTTTGGTTTACGTATAGGAAAATACGGCAATCGAACTCCGATTTTGATTTTTATGCGCTGATTCAGGCGCTTTCTTCGCAGAATATTCCCCTGCGGTTTCACGCCGGAAAAACCATGGTTTATATGCTGACGGATATTCTCTCTACCACCTCCGGAAACCGGCTGACGAACATCAACGAAATCAGGCTGCGGAACCTCTTTTCCCTGCTGTTTATCCAGCTTACGGAGTGTCTTCCCGCCCCATGCGAAGGCGGTGAGGAGCAGTATCCCAAGGGAAGGGATTACTATCTCCGTCTTGTGCAGATAGACCAAATGTTATTCGACTGGATGTGTCGGAATAGAATTGTGGAGGATATGGCAAAGGAGCTTTTCCTTTCTCCCCGTCAGCTTTCCAATATTTTTTGTAACGAATTCGGCATGTCTATGAAAACATACAGCTATACCCTCCGGATTCATCACGCGGCGCATTTGCTGACACGGACAGATATGGCCATTGCAGAAATTGCAGAATCGGTGGGATATGGCTCCTCCGAAATTTTTTCCATTATGTTTCGCCGATATTTCGGGATGACGGCTTCGGAGTATCGCAAAATGAAACGGCAAGAGCTGACATAAAAAACCGACCTTGAAAAACAAGGTCGGTTTTTAAATTTAAGATTATTTCAGCACAATATAATTCGCCGAAACGTGATTTGCATTTTTGGTGGATATGCTATAGCCCTCTAATGCAGAAAGCTGATTTAAAACGGTTTGAAGACTTTCTCCTACCTTGTAGCCGTTTGCATCCTTTGCGTATGCAGACAAAATAGCAATGGCTTCTGCCTTGGCATTTTCCGAAACGGTAACGGTTGCAATGCGGAATGTGCTGACCCTCGGTCTTGCCGCGCCGCCGGAAGCCGCTCCTCCGCCACCACCGGATGAACCGCCGGATGCCTTTGTGTTTGTTGAAGGCTTCGCCTCTGCCCCTTTATCCTTTTCGGATGCAGTGGTTTTTTCGGATACAGACTTTGCGCTGTTTCCCGGTGCCGCTGAGGCTTCGGATGCAGGCTGCGTTTCTGCTGCCGCCGGAATTCCGTACTCCGAAGAGGTTTCCTCATTGCTATCATCGGAATGTGCCGCTATGCCGTCCGTTTCCATGGAACGGGCAACGGCAAAGGGGGAATGACCTGCCGTATCATCGGCTACAATATCCTCCCGCACAGAAGGCTTGTCTGTTTTGTTTGCCTGCTCCGGCTGAACCGTTTTTTCGGCTGCCGTTGTTTTTTTCGCAGGATTCTCTGTTTCTTCCGAAGCCTTCTTCTGCTCCTCATTGGGTTCTGCCGATTCTTTCTCTATATGTTCCGCCTGCGGCGTGGGTGATGCAAGATATGTGTCTATGTTCTGATTGTCGGGAGTCCGGTCAAGCTCAATAAAAGATACCACCGACAGCGCCACAATAGCTGCCGCTGCAACAAAGCCTGCGGCTTGTTTCCAGTTTACGGCAAATTTCTTTTCGGGTTTTCCCTCTGCCTTGATTTTTTCCATGAGATTTTTATGGAAATCAGCAGAAACCTCTATTTCGGGAAGATGTTTGGTTTCTTCCAGAATAGATTTCATCAGGGCAAGCTCTTCCCTGCAGGATGCACAGCTTGCTATATGTTCACGCACGATGTTTGTTTCTTCGTCGGAAAGCATGTTGTCGATATAAAGTGAGAGCAGATTCTGAACGCTCTCGCAATCCGATTGTTTCATGTTTGTACGTCGCTCCTTTCTCTACATTAGTATATACGAAATTTTACGAGAAAAGTTCCATATTTTTTTCTAAAATTTTTCGTAGTGCCATTCGTGCTCTGTTGAGTCGCGATTTTACGGTGCCCAGCGAGGCTCCCGTGGCTTTGGCTATTTCGTCATATTCTAATCCGTTAATATCCCGCATGAGGATAACTGCTCTATGCTCTTCAGAAAGCTCGCCGATTGCCTGTTCCACCAGCTGCATGGCGGTTTTCTGCCGGTATACCTCGTCGGGGCCCGGCGCGGTGTCCTCAATCTGGATGGCATATTCATCCTCGCCCTCCGGTGCCTGATGGATGCTGATATGCGTTTGTTCACCGGTGCGTTTCTTTTTTCGCAGGATATCCAGACAGATGCGGTTCACGATAGAAAGAATCCACGTATGAAATGAGGCCTCCGGGCGGAAAGAGTTTATATGCTTCCAGGCGCGAAGGAACGCTTCCTGTGCCGCGTCTTCTGCTTCATGGGTGTCCTTCAGCATGCGATATGCGAAGTTTACCACCCGCTTTTCATACAGGGATACCAGCTGCGAAAAAGCATCCATATCGCCTTTTTGGCTTAAGCGGATCCATTCTGCTTCTCCCATTGCCCTCGCCTCCTTTCGTTTAGTTTGTCCTGACAGTTCTAAAACATACAAAAAGGGGTGTTTTCGCCGTTTTCCGGCAAAAACAGCCCCACATTTTATAGGTTATTCCGTTTTTTTCAAACAGGATGTTCCGTATGGTTTGGTTTTATTCCGGCAGGGAATCGTCCTCGGTGATCCATTCCTCCACGTCTACGATGCGATAGTCCTCTTCGGTATCGCGGATGATGACCTGACTGATGCCTGCGTTGATAATCTGCCGTCTGCACATGGTGCAGCTGCTGGTGCCGGGAAGCAAGGTTTCGTCCTTTCCGCTTTTGCAGGCAAGGTACAACGTGGCACCCAGCATATCCCGGCGGGATGCGCTGATGATGCAGTTTGCCTCTGCGTGCACCGAACGGCACAGCTCATACCGTTCCCCGCTGGGAACGTTCATTTCCTCACGGATGCAACGGTTTAAATCGATGCAGTTTTTTCTGCCTCTGGGTGCACCGTTATAGCCGGTGGAGATGATTTCATCGTTTTTCACGATGATGGCGCCGTATCTGCGGCGAAGACAGGTGCTTCTGCCTGCCACGGTTTCGGCAATATCCAGATAATAATTGATTTTATCTCTGCGTTCTTTCATGCCCATTAACCTTCCAATGCAGAAATTTTGTCGATACGGTTCTGATGTCTGCCGCCTTCAAATTCTGCTTTTATGTATGCGTCCACGATGTTTTTCGCAAGGTCGGGACCGGTTACTCTTCCGCCCAGTGCCAGCATATTGGCATTATTGTGCCGCTTGGTCATTTCAGCGGAATATTCGTTGGATACCAGCGCACAGCGGATGCCTTTTACCTTGTTTGCCGCCATGGAGATGCCGATACCGGTGCCGCATACTACAATACCCCATTCACATTCGCCGCCTGTTACCTTCTCGCAGGCTTTTGCCGCAATGTCGGGATAGTCCACGGAATTGGTGTCATAGCAACCAACGTCCACTACTTCCAGTCCTTTTGCTTTTAAATGCGCGGACAGAACTTCTTTCAGCTCAAAACCGCCGTGATCACTACCGATTACAATTGCCATAATACCCATTCCTCTCTTTATTTCAGTATTTTATTTTTCTTGATTCATTGCCCTTTGTTTTTCTTCATATTCCCGTTCTGCCTGGGATTTTTTCAAGTACAGAGGAATCAGACCTTCGCAGGTGCCCGTTTTTCCTTCTGCAACCTTCCGGAGCGCCACCTCACCTGCCGATGCGGCAGATATCACATTGAGTCGACCGGCTGCAATCGCACATCCCGGCAGAAGCGCTTTCAGCTTTTCTGCGTTAGCCTGTGCGCCGTCGCCGATAAACAAAGCGTTTAACCCCTGTGCTTTTTCTGCGATTTCCTCCACGGTCAACGCGCAAGGCGCAAGCACCTCCTCGCCCTTTTCATACGCCGCGCAGTAGCACTCGTTTTCCCTTGCGGAAACCAAGGAAAATACGGTTCCGGGAAAGCAAGATGCCTGATTTGCCAGGATTTCCAGACTGGTAACAGAAACGCAGGGCTTTTCCAAAGTTTTAGCAAAGCCGCGCACCGTTGCCACGCCTATCCGCACACCCGTAAACGAGCCGGGGCCAACGCCGCAGGCGAACACGTCCACATCGGACACGGAAAGCTCCACGTCGGAAAGCATTCTCTCTATCATGGGGAGCATTTTCACCGAGTGAGTTTTGTTCTGGTTCTGCGTATATTCACATAACAATTCTCCGTCTGCAAAAAGCGCCGCGGTGGATGCTTTGGCAGAGGAATCAACACTAAGTAATAACATATGGGTTCTCCGTCTGATTCTTTGTTTGCCGACTTTTTTGCGTCGGCAATCGCGTATCTTATATGTCCTGAACGGTGATTTTCCGTTCGTTTTCTCCGCATTTTTCAATGGTGATTTCCGTGCGGTGCTTCGGCAGAGCGCCTTCCACGTTCTGGGGCCACTCAATGACGCAAACGCCGCCGGCGGAAACATATTCTTCAAATCCGATTTCCAGAAGCTCGTCTTCCTCTTCGATACGATACATGTCGAAATGGTATACCCGGAAAGCGTCGCCGTCATATTCGTTCACAACTGTAAATGTCGGGCTGGTAACGTAATCACTTACGCCCAGAGCCCGACACAGACCTGTTGTAAATACGGTTTTTCCGGCACCCATTTCACCCCGGAGGCATAAAACTGCCCCCGGAGATATTGTGCCCGCTATTTCTGCCGCTATGCGCTGTGTATCGTCAGCTCCGGCAGAGATATATTCCCTCATCAGCTTGCAGGGTTGCCCGGTACGATAACCGGCTTGGGAGCTGCTGTTTTGGGAGCTTCCGTTTTAGGAGCTTCTGTTTTAGGTGCTTCTGTTTTCGGAGCTTCCGTTTTGGGAGCTTCTGTTTTGTCTGCTTTTGCAGAAGCGGATGCCTTGGAAGAAGCACTTGCCTTAGCAGAAGCGGATGCTTTCGAAGATGCTTTGGAAGAAGCAGATGCTTTCGATGTTTTCTTGGAAGAAGATGTCTTCTTGGGTTCATCGTCATCATCGTCATCGTCGTAGCTGCTGTTATTTTTCGTTCTGTTACTGCTCTTTTTATTGTCATCATCGTCATCATCCGGTTCTTCGGAAACCAGAACGAAATCATCCGGATCCTCAGACGGTTCTATAGACGGTGAAGGCTCTTCAATTTCAGGCGCTTCGCTTTCAAAGGTTGCGGGTTCCTGATTGTAGTCAAGCAGGATTTCTGTAATCTTTGTGGAAGCAAAGAACAGACCTACCAAAGCAATAATGATGATAATAACCGTGATGATCTTCTTGCCGGCACCGGATTTTTTCTCCGGTTCGTCGTCTTCTTCATCATACCCGTCATCATACGCTTCATCGTATTCATCGTATTCGTCGTATTCGCCGTATTCTTCTGTTTCTTCGTCCAGAAATTCTTCTTCCTCGTAGAATTCCTGACCTCTGGACTTCTTGGATTTTCTCATCCCCATGACCTCCTATGTATTGATTGTTTTACTTCCTGATGATATATGTATCGCAAGGTATGCTATTTCCACACCTATACGATTTCATTATATCATAAGATTTTCGCAAAGTAAAGCATTATTTGCGGTATTTTCCACATTTTCCGCTAAAATTATTGTAAAATACTGCGGACACAGATATCCACCTTTTCCCGTTTGCGGTTTCCGGTTTTGATATATAAGTCTCCGAAGCCGAATTCCGCCTTATAATTTTTGATGTATGACACGGTTTTCAGGTTCCGCACATTGAATGTGTGCACATGGATATCCACCGTTTTGATTTTGCCGTCACGGAACCGTTTTAAGGTGCCGGTCTGCGCGGTTTCATCGTATTCGTCAAAGAAATACAGTGTGCCGTCCACATAGAAAAAGTCGTGGTTGGAGCTATCGGACAGGTGGGTGTATGTGCGGTCCTGCAGGATGCCGATTCTTGCACCGTCAAAAACCATCACAACCCGGGAATCTGCACCGTCTAAGGCAAAATCGGTGATATTCTTTGCCAGCTCCTGACGGTTTCGCAGTTCTTTATTTCCAAACTCATATCGCACCAGCGAGCCTTTTCCGTTTTCGCCGATATGCTCCATGCAGTATAAAAACTTTCCGTCTAAAGAAATTTCTATCTGTCCTTTTGGGAATTGCGTCAGTCCCAGATAAGGCTTCTTATCCTGCCTGAGCACACCCATGCCAACAGATACCGGCACATCCACATAAGCCTTGGCGCGGGTGATAGCGTCTTCAATACCCGTGATAATGCTGAGACGGATTTTTTGTCTGGGAAGCACATTCTTTTTATAAACCACCACATTCTTGCAGCTGTTATACCGCAGAGTGTATTCTGCCAGATTTTCGTCTATGGCACGAACATCGTCTCTGTGTGCCCGATAGAGCACAAACTGCTCCGTTGTGATAGGATTATCGGCAAGCGAATCCCGGATTGTGTCTCTCAGGCGTTTCTGCTCGTATGCGGCATGTGCATGATTATACGCATTTTCGTCCAGGTATGTTGCGCCCTGTTCGTCCTCTGCATAATAGTCTGTCAGGGCAGGCTCTTTCATTTCCTTATCCGGAATCTCTTTATCGTCTAAAAAGATTTCCTGCATCCGCCACGCATGCGGTTCTTTGCGCACGAAATACAGTTCTTCTCCCAGCATGATGGCATCGGTTACTTCTTCTGCAATCAGCACTCTTTCCCTGCCGTGCTCTTTTACATACAGGGTAGTTCCTTTGATATAGTATATTTTTGCATACTCTTCTTTTTCGGATAAAACCTTGGTTACATCATAATCCACCAGCGTCGGTGTACTGCTGATTGTGGTGCCGCAGGTGTAGATTCTGCCGTCGGTTTTGTAATAAATCATCTGCTGACCGTTTTTGCTCAGGTAGTATTCCGCTACATCGGCAGATACAATGGTATTTTTGACAAGGTCCGAAAAATACAGGCGGTTTCCCTTCTGGTACAGCACGAATTTGCCGTTGGGATGCGCCTTGTAGGATCGGACATCGGAATCAATCCGCACAATTTCAGCAGGAAGGTCTTCCTTCTTTCCGTCGATATCGGAAACCACGCGATAGCAAAGGTCAAACCCGGATTCTGTTCCCGTGTTGTCCTGGGCAAAAAAGACATATTCTTCATTATCGCTTAAAGTAACGAATCTTCCGTCGCCGCTGCTGTAGTGCTGGTCGGAAGCGGCGACACCTTTGCCCTTTCTTTCATCATAGCCCTTGATTGCCACCTCTTTATTGCGGATATACAGGAGCGGATTGTTGGACTTATCATAGGTCATTTCGGGAAGGAAGGTATCGGTTGCATGGCGGAAGCCCCCATACAAAAGACCGCAGATGGATACCACGGTAACAATATAAAATGCCAGCTTTAAGCCGTTGAATTTCTGTTTTTTGGTGTAGTCCGATGGAATACCGAAGCTTTCGTTTCCATACACAGGCGGCTTCGGCTCCGCGTTTTCCGTGTTTTTCATTTTTTCTTTGCGGTTCACAAAACCACCTCCTTTTTCGGGCTTAGAATAACACCCGCGCCGTTTTGCTCATCGGCAAACGTTACGCGGGCGTCACTCTCTTTTCCTATTTCCGGGAATAGCTGATGTTTAAAAACTCAGCCAACTCCTCGGTGTACGCGCCGGAATCGATAAACTCTTTGCGCGTTTTTTCGTTGCCTAAAAACAGGAACGAAAATGCAAGGAACATGGTCCATGTCATGGTTCTCTTGCCATTTTCCACTGCCAGAACGGTCTGACGGGTTACGCCGATAACGGACGCAAGCTTTTCCTGGGACCATCCGCAGATGGTACGCAGCGTTCTCAGATTTTTCGCCAGGCAATGTACTAATCTCTCTTTTTCATCTTTCCCCAATGTGCATTCCTTATTCATGGATCATCACATCCTTCAGCCGAGCTCCGGTTGGCACAAAAACCGATACGGCTAAATATTATTAACAGCCTGCGAAAATCGCAAACCAGTTAATTACGGGGTAGGAATTTTGCTCTGCAGATGTTTTCAGCAAAGCAGAAATTTATTTCAGATAACCCTTTTTCTTCAGGTTATCAATAGAAAGCTTCACGCTGTCGAAGGGGTCGCCGGGACAGGTATCCTGCTCAACCACATAGTGCTTCACGCCGATTTCTTCTGCGGCCTTCAGCGCACCGTCGAAGTTGATGTTTCCTTCGAAAATTTCAGCAAAACGACGTTCGCCTTCCACAATGGTGAAATCCTTCAGGTGGAGGATGTCGATTCTGCCTGCCAGCTTTTTAATCCAGGCAACCACATCGCCGCCGCCTGCCTGCACCCAGTGGGTGTCTAAAACAAAGGATACATTGTTTTTATCTAAATTGTCTACTAAGTAATCCATAATGGTGAAATCGCCAACCTTGGCAAATTCCCAATGATGGTTGTGATAGGTCAGCTTAAAGCCGTGTTTTGCAACCTTTTCCGCTGCGATATTGAATTTTTCCACGAATTCCTTGGTGGACTCTAAGGTCATAGACCCTAAATTGGGCGCACCGCCGATACCGATATTGGTGGTACCCACGATTTCATGCTCTTTCATCGCACGGTCGGTTTCGTTGACGATAATGTCATAGCTATAATGGGTTCCGCAGATGGAAAGACCGGTTTCCTTACAGATATCGCGGAACTTCTCCGCGCCCATACCGTACCAGTCGGCAGTTGCAGTCTGGCCCTCTTTGTAGCCCAGCTCAACTAATTTTGTAAAGCTTTTTTTCACATCTTCCGGTGTTTTTAAAAAATCGCGGATGGTGAATAACTGTAAACCTAATTTTTCCATGTGTTTTCCTCCATATCGTCATAAGCCACAAAAGGCTATAGTATCTAATTCGTATTATAGTATAATTTTGGTTGGTTGTCAAGCATATTCCAAAATTCTTCACACAAAATATTCCTGCGGAAAAATCGTTGTTTTTCCTTTAAAAAGGGCGGTATGCCGACACGATGGCATAGGCAATTTTTCTGCCGTCCACCGCGGCACTGACGATGCCGCCTGCATAGCCTGCGCCCTCCCCTGCCGGAAGAAGACCTTTTGTGGATTCGCTCACGAATTCTGCGTTTCTCGGAATCCGCACCGGTGCAGAGGTGCGGGTTTCCACGCCTGTCAGCACGGTATCGAGTGCGGCAAAGCCGCGGATGGATTTTTCAAACCGGGCAAAGCCTTTTTTCATCAGGGCGCCCACATCGGCAGGAAGCAGCTCATTGAGGTCTGCAAAGCGGCTTCCACGCAGGACAGACGGCCGAACTCTTCCAAACTTTTTAGAAACCGTTCCGCTGATATAATCGCCTAATAGCTGAACCGGAGCACTGTAGTCTCCGCCACCCATCTGAAAAGCTTTTTGCTCCAACGACCGTTGAAATGCCATGCCGGCTAAGGGATGGTTGCTTCCGAAATCCTGCCCCGATACATTAACGCAAATGGCGCTGTTGGCATTTTTGCCGTCTCTCGCGCGTTCGCTCATGCCGTTTACCACCACGGAATCCTCCTCCGAAGAAGCGCAGACAACGCTTCCTCCGGGGCACATACAGAAGCTGTAGCAGCCGCGCTCCTCTTCCCGATAGGACACCTGATAGGGTGCAGCGCCTAAATCGGGGTGATGCGCAAATTTTCCGTACATGGCGCGGTTGATATCCTCCTGCAGATGCTCCGTCCGAAAGCCCACGGAGAAGGGCTTTTGTATCATAGAAACGCCGCGGGACAGCAGCATTTCATAGGTATCTCTTGCGCTGTGACCGATGCTGAGCACCAAAAGCTCGCAGGGGATTTCCTCTGCTTCGTTGACAACAACGGCAGAAATTGCGCCGTTTTGGATTTTGATATCCGTAATCTGCGATAAAAACCGAACCTCGCCGCCCAAGGAGATAATCTCCTCGCGAATGGATTTTACCACGCCCTTTAACACATCCGTTCCGATGTGGGGCATCGCCTGATACAGAATATCCTCCGGCGCACCGTTTTGCACAAAATCCTCTAAAACAGAGTCAATCAACCCGTCGCCGATACGGGTGGTGAGCTTTCCGTCGGAAAAGGTGCCTGCGCCGCCTTCGCCGAACTGCACATTGGTGGTTTTGTCAAAGTCGCCGCCATGCCAGAAGCCTTCCACTTTCTTTGTTCTGGTGTCCACATCTGCACCCCGTTCTAAAACCAGCGGACGGTATCCCATCCGGGCAAGGGTTAATGCGCAAAACATGCCGCAGGGGCCAAAGCCTGCGATGATAGGGCGGTTTTTAAGCTCTTTTTCGCCCGGCGCGGGAATTTCTGTTTCTTTTCGTTTCAGCTCTATGATATCGGTTCCGTTTAAGGTGACATGTTTTTCGGTTTCCACCGCCACGCTGAACACCAGCTGAACGGTGCCCCGTCTTGCATCCACCGAACGGCGGAGCAATTTTTCAGACAGCACCTCTTTTTGTGTTGCACCGATTTTCTTTCTTACTTCGGCAAACGCCTCTTCTTTGGTTGCCCCCACGGGCAATTTGATATTACTTACCTTTATCAGCATCATTCTCAACCTTTACATAAATTCGCATAAAACGGTGTTGGACACATAGATGCCCTGCTCCGTAAACGAGATAAAGTCACCGTTTTCCTGCAAAAGACCGTTCTTTTTATATTTTTCAATCACATCGCGGAAGCAATCCTTCATTTCCATGCCGAACCGCTCCGAAAACCACGATTTAGACGCGCCTTCCGTTTTGCGAAGCCCCAGCATCATGTATTCATACACCGCGTCCTCCAGACCGATGTCCATGATATCCAGCTTTTCTCCGGGATTTTTCAGATACGCCGTCAGGTCTTCTGTGTTGTGATACCGTTCGCCCTCAAAATAGGAGTGCGCCGCCGCGCCGCAACCGAAATACTCGATGCAGTCCCAGTATTTTTGGTTGTGCCTCGATTCCATGCCCGGCTTGGCGAAATTGGAGATTTCATATTGGTGGAAGCCTGCCTCTTTCAGAAGGCTCACCACGGTGCGGTACATGTTATATTCCGTGTCTTCATCGGGGAGGGTCAGCTCGCCCGATGCAATCCGCTTTGTCAGAGGCGTTTCCTCCTCGCAAATGAGACCGTAGCAGGAAATGTGCGTAAGAGGAAGCTTTGTCATTTTTCGGAGCGTATCCTCAAGGCTTTCCATGCTCTGCCCGGGAAGACCGAACATCACATCGCCGCTGATATTTATAAATCCTGCCTGCTTTGCCAGGCTGATGCACTCTGCCGCATCCTCCGCCGTATGGATTCTGCCGATGGCAGAAAGCACGGTATCGTCTAAAGACTGCACGCCGATGCTTAAGCGGTTTGCGCCGGTTTCCAAAAGGGCGGAAAGCTTCTCCCCGTCTGCCGTTTTGGGGTTGCACTCTACGGTGACCTCGGCGTCTTTTGCCACATCAAATGTCTCAAAAGCCCCGTTCAGAATCCGAACGAGGCTTTTTGTTTGAAGGGAAGTGGGCGTTCCGCCTCCTAAATATACGGTGTCTACCGCTTCGCCCCGATACTGCTGAAATTCCGAAAGGAGCGCATCCACATATGCCTCCTCCAGATGATAGCAGTCCGGGTAGGACACGAAATCGCAGTAGTCACACTTTTTCAGGCAAAAAGGCACATGAACATAAAGTCCTCTCATAACCTTCTTCCTTTCCATTCATTCTGCATTTTGCATTTTCATTATTCGTCTATCTTCAGCACAGACATAAATGCTTCCTGGGGAACCTCCACGGAGCCCACCTGGCGCATTCTCTTTTTACCCTCTTTCTGTTTTTCCAGAAGCTTTTTCTTACGGGTGATATCACCGCCGTAGCACTTGGCAAGCACGTCTTTTCTAAGGGCTTTTACTGTTTCTCTTGCGATGATTTTGTTGCCTACCGCCGCCTGAATGGGAATTTCAAAGAGCTGACGCGGAATATTTTCCTTCAGCTTTTCCGCAATTCTTCTGCCGCGGGCATAGGCTTTTGTGGAATGGACGATAAAGGACAGAGCATCCACCATTTCGCCGTTTAACAAGATATCCAGCTTGATTAAATCCGACTGCTGATAACCGCACAGCTCATAGTCGAAGGAAGCATAGCCCTTGGTACGGGATTTTAAGGTGTCGAAGAAATCGTAGATGATTTCATTCAGGGGCAGTTCATAGTGAAGCTGGGCACGGGTTGCGTCGATATATGTGGTGTTTTTATAAAGACCGCGGCGCTCCAGGCACAAATCCATGATATTTCCGATAAACTCTGTGGGGCACATGATGTCTGCATTTACCATGGGCTCTTCCATATAGTCGATTTCGCTGGGGTCGGGAAGATTGGAGGGGTTGGAAATATCCAGCATATCACCGTTGGTTTTCTTCACCTTATAGATAACGCTGGGTGCGGTGGTTACCAGGTCCAGATTATATTCACGCTCTAAACGCTCCTGAATGATTTCCATGTGCAGAAGACCCAAAAAGCCACAACGGAAGCCGAAGCCTAACGCCACAGAGGTTTCCGGCTCGAAGGCTAAAGATGCATCGTTTAACTGAAGCTTTGCCAGCGCTTCTCTTAAATCGTCATACTTTGCGCCGTCGGCAGGGTAAATACCGCAGTACACCATGGGATTTACCTGCTTATAGCCGGCAAGGGGCTCAGCCGCAGGGCGGGTTGCCAATGTCACGGTGTCACCCACACGGGTGTCGGACACGCTTTTGATGGATGCGGTAAGGTATCCAACCTCGCCGGTTTTTACCACGCCGCTGTTTAAAAATCCCGAGGGATTCAGGTATCCTGCTTCCACCACATCGAACTCCACGCCGTTGGACATAAGGCGGATGCGGTCGCCCGTTTTCACGGAGCCGTCGATGACGCGGAAATAGATGATAACGCCTTTATAGGCATCGTATACGCTATCGAAAATCAGCGCCTTTAAGGGAGCCTCGGGGTCACCCTTCGGGGGCGGCACGATTTTCACAATCTGCTCTAATACATCCTCAATACCGATGCCGTTTTTCGCAGAGATTTTCGGCGCATCCTCGGCAGGGATACCGATGATATTTTCGATTTCTTCAATCACCAGCTCCGGCTGTGCCGCAGGCAGGTCGATTTTATTGACAACGGGCATAATCTCCAAATCATGGTCGATGGCAAGATAGGTGTTGGCAAGTGTCTGCGCCTCGATACCCTGGGAGGCATCCACAACCAGCACCGCGCCTTCGCACGCCGCAAGGCTACGGGATACTTCATAGTTAAAGTCCACGTGTCCGGGGGTGTCGATCAGGTTTAAGATATAATCCTCGCCGTCGCTTGCGCGATACTTAAGGCGAACAGCTCTCGCTTTAATCGTGATGCCGCGTTCTTTTTCCAGATCCATATTATCCAGCACCTGGCTCTCCATTTCCCGTTCGGTCATGGCGCCTGTTTTTTCTAAAAGACGGTCAGCCAGCGTGGATTTACCGTGGTCGATATGTGCAATAATGGAAAAGTTTCTGATGTTGTTCTGTTTGTCCATTCCTGTCTCCAATCCTGTGTACTACTTACCGCAGCACTTCTTGTATTTTTTGCCGCTGCCGCAGGGGCAGGGGTCGTTTCTTCCGATATTTTTGGGGGCGTTCCGCATCAAAACCGCCAGTTCTCTGGGGGTAAAGCCCTTGTTCGCCCAGATGCGGCTGTTGTTTTTCGCTTCAATGACCAATGCGAAGAATCGCTCGCCTTCTTCCCGGGTTTCCGGCGTGCTTCGATAGTCTGCCAAAAGGCCTGCAAATTCCTGCAGGGGATAATCCAGGCGAAGCATCTGCATAAATTCTCCCAAAAGAAGGGTAGCTTCGTTTTTATTTTTCAGTACACCGGCAATAAACTCATGCACCTGCTCCATCAGCTCGGGCACATCGGTGTAATACATATTGGTGTGCTCTAAAAAGGTTTCCTTGCTGTTGGGCACATACCGCGGCTTGCCTGCGGTTTGTTTTTCTAAAGCTTCCACCAAAGCCGGCACATTTTCGCCTGCGGCGAACACCAGCTTGTCCTCAAAGATCACATACTCTCTGCCTGCAAACTTTTGGAGCGTTTGAGCTGCTTCCGCTTCCTCCAGCGGTTCATTTCCGTGGCTGTTAAAGATTTTGCAGAAGGTCTCGACGGGGAGCATGCCGTAAAGATGCACCGCCGCCGTGGCGTATAAGTCAATCAAGCTGTTTCTTTCTGCCGTAACATCTTCAAAAAGCGGATGCTCCGGCTCGGTTCTGCTTTCTACTAAAAATTCGCCTTTTGCGCGGAGAACCACCGGTTTTTCCGTGTCCTCGGGAAGCTCTTTTAAAAGCTTTACGGTGAACCGTTTTTCCTGGCGGAAATCATAGATATATAAAAAACGGGAATCCTTTAAAAGACCAAAGTCTACAAGGCGCACCTCGTCCGCCGTGGGGTTTGTGACATCGGGCATGGCACTTCCGTAGTATCCTGCGGTGTTGTCCCATGCGCAGTTGTTCATGAAAAAGGCATACATCAACCCGTCGGGAATGCCGAAGGCGCCCGTGATAGCCTTGTGGAATGTGCGCAAAGTTTTCCGCTTTGCAATGCGGATGTGCCGGTAGCAACCGGTTCCGAATGAAACGCTGAATACATATGAACCTGTCATACAAATCCCTCCCGTTTTAAAGCAAATAGCTTTGTCGCTTGCGGTTTTGGTAGAATGAGCCGTGGGTAAAGCCGATGCTTTTCAGCATCTGTTTCGCCTCCGGGATTCCCACCGCAAGTGCTTCTGCCTGATGGGCATCACTGCCCATGGTGATATTTCTGCCGCCCAGCGCATAGTATCTTGCCAGAAGCGCCTCCGGCGGCATAAATTCCTGCCATCCTTTAAAGTATCCCGAGGTGTTTACCTCCAAAGAAAGGTCTCGTTTGATGATGGCAGAAAAGATTTGGTCTAAGATTGGGGAAAACTCTGAAATGTCCAGCCCCAGCGCTCCGTCGCCGTTTAAATAGCGAAGGGGATAGGTCAGGTGGGCAATCACGTCCACCTCGGCTTTTTCTGCGGTTTTTAAAACCTCCAGCAGATATTGCTCCATGAGCCGCCTGCCAAAATCTTTGGTGACATTTCTGCCGTTTCCCACCAGAGTATACACAGGGCTTTCGGGAAAATATTTCCGGATCAGCGCCGATGTGTGCACCGAGCCCAGCAGAATATCGATATCCTTCATTTCATAAAAGGGCGTGTTGTCGTAGCTGCCTAAAAAAATGTCTGCCACTTCCACGCCGCAGAAAATTTTCACTCGCTTCTCATACTGTTCCTTCAGACGGTTTACTTCCGCTATAGATGCGCGGACATGGTCCCCATGGGAAAATCCCGCCGCCGCATAGTCGTTGTGCTCCGTCACGGCAAAGCCGGATAGCCCCAGCGCTACTGCCCGTTCGCAGTGCTCTGAAAGCTTTGCCTTTCCGTCAAAAGAAAATGCGGTATGAACATGGCAATCGTAAACAGACATACGCTCCTCCGATGATGTTAAGATAGTTTTCCGTGTATATTATATCATATTTTTTTGCAATGCACAAGAGGAGAAAATCACAAAAAACAAAAATTCACAAAACAAAAAACCGCCTGCAGCAACCCTGCAGGCGGTCTTCGCCGTGATGCATGATTCAGGTTCTCATCAGGCAAATGATTGCCTCAAATCAAACCATACAAACTGTTACCCCGTGTAACAGGTTACTTTTTCCGGACATTGCTTTGCACACGGCTCTATAGGAAGTAACGGTTATGGAAAATAAAATCCTCTGCGGCGGGTCGGTCATATGTGCCGCATCCTTTTGTTTTCCGCCTCGTTACAGCCTTATTTTGTGCCGTTTTTGAAAGTTTATGAATGGAAATTTTTGTTTTTTTTAAACAGTTAACATGCCGTATTCCGTTTCCGTTATAAGAAGAATGTTTTCCTCCTGCCCCGTTTCGGCGTTTACATAAATGAGAAAATCAGTTTTGCCCAGGCTCCCCTTCAGTTCATAGCAGAACACCTCCCGACCGCCCTCGGTGGGGATCACGGAAAGAGATGCGCTGTCTACAGAGGCGCGGTTTCCTGCGGCGGCAATGGCATCCGCTTCGCTGATTGTAGGCACGGGGAGAATCCGTTCTTTGTGGCACATCTGGTACCCTTGGGATTCAAAGCCCAGAATTTCGCCGTTATCCAGCGCGATTTTTACCTTGACCAAATCGGGATACATGGTAACTCCGTTTTGGCTATAGGCGTAGTTCACCGTTGCCACATTGTCCGCCGTTTCAAAATAGCTGCTTTTCATGGATGGATAGCCCTGCTTCATCAAAAACTGCTCTCCTGCAGCCATGGCCTGCATGACGGAGAGTCTGGAATCCGTCACCTTTCGGGAGTCCAGCATCCAAAGCACCTCGCCGCCGTATTTGGTGATTTCGATGCTGATATCGCGGTCTTCTTCTCCGCCTTCAAAGAGGTAGGTTTCGATTTTTCCCGAGCCGTCTCCCGTAAATTTCACAGAGGCGGCGCGTGTATCCCCCAAAAAGGAGGAGACCTCCCGTTCCGCCATGTTGCGGGAAATCCGCTCTCTGCCTTCCAATGCGGCAGGCCGTGCCGTTTCCAGATGGTCGGAAAAGGGCCCGTCGTAAATCAGAGAGGGATAGTCCTGTGGCAGGTCTTCTATTTGGTCAAAGCCTTCTGCCGCATGCGCCACAAAGGGGGATGCGGACAAGGCTTCCACCGAAAGTCCGCTTTCATACACACGGGTTTCCATATCGGAAAACTCGGCGTTCACGTTTTCTGCATAGGCAGAAAGCTTTTGGAGCGTTTCAAAGGTTTCATCGGAAACCGCCTCACCGCGGATGACCTGTTTTGCAACAGATGTGCAATAGTTTCCCACCTGGGACAGAAACTCGGAGGTCGTTTCAAAGACGGTGTAATCCGACGGAAACTGGGCAAGGCAGGCTTTGGCGCCCTCCGCCTGCAGGCTGAGGGCAGAAGAAATTGCCGACATCTGCACCGCATCGTTTGCCAGCAGGATTTTTTTCAGTCCCACATCAATATCGTTTACATAGTCTGCCATATCGTGAAAAGCGCGAAGGTGCACGTTTTCAAGTTCTCTGCTTTTTTGCGATGACCTGCGGTAGTAATACACGCCTGCCACCGACATAAGCGCCAGCGCCGCTAAAGAGATCACCAGCACGGTGTATACGCCCACAGAGTGTTTTTTCTTTGTTGCTTCCATACTTCCTCCTATCTGGCAAACCGATGGTTTCCGATGACCTTGATGACCTCACGGGAAAACATCCATTGGTTGGTAGTTTTTTTCGGATTATAGTAATAGATGGCGCCGCCGGTGGGGTCCCAGCCGTTCATGGCATCGCGGCATGCCTGATACACGGTGGAGTTTTCGCTGATGGGGACATCAATTTGCCCGTCCACCGTTGCGGTGAATGCGCCTTTTTGGTATATCACCCCGGCGATGGTGTTAGGAAACGAGGGATGCTTCACGCGGTTTAACACCACCGCCGCCACCGCCACCTGACCTGTGTAAGGCTCACCACGCGCCTCACCGTTGACACATCGCGCCAGAAGCTGCAGATCATTTTTGTAGGTACTGGCGGCATGGACGGTTTTCTGCGGTGATGACAGCATGGTAAGCTGCACGCCTAAAACCGCGGCTAGCATCAGCGCCGCCAAGACATATTTTTTTGGTTTCATAGCAATCGTTCCTTTCCTTTTTGGTAGCCTTATCTTTTCCCGGTTTTGAGAAAATATTCCTGCTTTTCCAAAAAGATTCCAAAAGCACATCCCGACAGGCAAAAGAAAACAGCAGGCACTCCCTTTGGAATGTCTGCTGTTTATTTGGATTACTTTCCTGCTTTTTTCCTGCATATATCAATAAACGCCCGTTCAAAACGGCTCATATATCTGCCTTTTTTCCACGCCGCCACCAGCACCGTGTCGGTGGTGCTATCCCCCACAGGGTGATAGCACAGAGAATCGTTTTCACCCACGGTTTTTTTCCGGTTTTCCAAAAACTGCGCCGGATACACCGTGACGCCCATGCCCTCTGCCGCAAGGGACAGAACGGTTTCGATATTATCCGATTCCGTAACGATGTTAGGCGTGATGCCCTGTCTTGCAAAAAGGGAATCGATAATCATACGGATTCGGTTTTCCTTAATCATCAGAACGAAGGGAATATCCGACAGGTTCCCTTTTTTCACCGATTCCATAAATTGGGGGTTTCCGCACCAGTAAAGCCTTTCTGTCATCAGCGCTTCTGTTTCGAATTCCGCTTTGGAAAACCGGTCGGCGGCGATGACAATATCTACGGTGCCGTTTTCCAGTTCTTCCTTGAGCTGTGCCGAGTTTCCCTCATGGAGCTTGATTTCCACATTGGGAAAATTTTCGTGAAACTCCGGCAGAACCAGGGGCAAAAACACGCGCCCTCTGGTGTAGGAAATGCCCACGGTGACCGAGCCGCGCACGCCCTCGCCGATTTCCTCCAGTTCCTTTTGAAGCGCCGCTTCCCGCTCCAGCATCTCTTTGGCATAAGCATACAGACGGCTTCCGGCGTAGGTTAAGGTAAGCGCCGGCTTTCGCTCGAAAAGCATGACGCCCAGGCTTTTTTCCAGTTTCTGAATCTGATTGCTCAACGCCTGCTGGGAAATATAAAGCTTTTCCGCCGCATGGGTGATGTTGGCGGCGTCTGCCACCTCCAGAAAATATTTTAAATGTGTTGTGTTCATCCTTTTTCCTCCGTTTGGTTGGAATGCTTCTATTTTACCACAACTGTTTGATTGTGTCAACTGCAAGAAAAAACTGTTTTACAATTGTAGCAAACGGCAGTATAATAATAGAGAAATTGAAAAACAAACGGAAACCGGAAGGCGTTTTCTCCTTATTCGCCGCGGTGATACGACGGATTCCGTTTCAAATGAATAACATAAAGGACGCATTATGAAAATGCGTCCTTTATGCTTTCTTTCTAAAAAATAAAAGCGGAGCTGTAGCAAAATGCTACAGCTCCTTTGGACTGGACGGAAAATAGTACAGAATGGAAAAACTGAGCAAAAGCAAGGTTGCACCTTGCTTTTGGTTACCCGAAGGTGTATGCTTATACACCGAGAGGCGAAGTTTTTTC
>JAFQLU010000119.1 GCA_017396465.1 Clostridia bacterium
ATCGGCATACTGGTTTGCGCCCATTCTGATTTCATGTGCGTTATTCTGTGCACTGTCAACAATCTGGTTTGCCTTTTCGTATGCCAGCTGGGTGATGTCATGGTCGTTTACCATGGCAGCAATTTTTTCTTCTGCAGCTTTAATCATGGATTCTGCTTCTTTTCTTGCATCGTTGATGATTCTGCTGCGTTCATCTTTCACCCATCTTGCCTGTTTCATTTCCTCCGGGTATTTGGTGCGGATATCAACAATCATTTCCAAAAGCTCGTCCTTGTCGATAATACCGCGTCCCCAGACGGGAATGGTAGTGCAACCTTCGATTTTTTCCTCTAACGCGTCAATCAGCTGTTCAAAGTCCATCGTCTAACACTCCTTCTCAATCTTATATTTCACATCATTTATTATTTCTTCGGGGATTAACCCTTCTGTATCTCCGCCATAACGGCAGATTTCCTTCACCACGCTTGAACTGATATATAAACAGTTTAAATTGGTGATCATAAACATAGTTTCGATTTCCGGGTTCAGCTTCTTGTTTAAAAGAGCCATCTGGAATTCGTATTCAAAATCGGAAACCGCACGCAAGCCTCTGATGACAACGGCTGCGTTTTTTTGTTTGGCGTAATCCATAAGCAATCCGTCAAAAGAATCCACCTCGCAGTTGGGAATGTCCTTCACGCAACGGCGTAAAAGCTCCATGCGTTCTTCCACGGTGAACAGCGGATGCTTGGAGGAATTATTCAAAACTGCAATAATCACCTTATCAAAGATGGCGGCACTTCTTTTGATAATATCTAAGTGTCCGCAGGTGATGGGGTCAAAGCTTCCGGGATAAATTGCAATTTTCAAATCATTCACGCCTTTATTAAGAGGATTTTCACTTTGCCGTATTTTTTGTCGCGCACTTCGGAATATCTGCCGGAAGGAATTTGCGGAGCGTCATCCAAAGCGGATTCTACTATCATAAGGCCATCAGGATTCAGAAGATTTCTTTCGTATATCAAAGACAACACTTCGTCATACAATCCGGCCTGATACGGCGGGTCAATCAATATGATGTCAAATGTTTTACTCGTCGTTTTTAAATACCGGATACTGTCAGACTGTACGGTTTCGGCAAGATCGGATAGCCGCGTGGCTTCCAGATTCTGCTTTGTAACAGATAGGGAAGTGCTATTGTTGTCTACAAATACAGCATGTTTTGCGCCACGGCTTAAAGCTTCAATACCCAAAGCACCGCTGCCGCTGAATAAATCCAGCACAATTGCATCAGGCAAATCGAACGCAATCATATTAAACACGGATTCTTTTACACGGTCGAGCGTGGGACGGACATCTAATCCTTCCGCACTGATCAGTTTTTTTCCGCGTGCACTGCCGGAGATTACTCGCAATTCTGTTTCACCGCACTTATCTTTATAAATTGACATAATATCACTATATATTTTATACTTTTTATAGAAAATGTCAATGGGTAAGAATAAAGTGTTAACTAAATGTAATGTTTGTGTCAAATAAGCTTAATATAGCGTCGGAAATTGCCTGATTTTCTGCCTGTTTCAGTTCCGGATCGGAGTCCAGCAGTTTTTTGGAGCAGGCAGTAGTTTCCGCTAAAATGTCTGCGTCGCAGAAAATGTTTGCAATACGGAAACAGAAAAGACCGCTCTGTCGGGGACCGAAAAATTCACCGGGTCCTCGCAGCTTTAAGTCTGCTTCTGCAATTTGAAATCCGTCGCTATACTGCTTCATGGTTGCCATCCGCGGATTATCCGGCGGCGTATTTTCACCGGGGAAGAGGATGCAGTATGCCTTGTCGCTTCCTCTGCCGACCCGACCGCGAAGCTGATGCAATTGCGAAAGCCCGAATCGGGCGGCGTTTTCAATCACCATCACCGAAGCGTTGGGAACGTTGACGCCCACCTCAATCACGCTGGTTGCAACCAATATTTTAATATCGCCGTTTTTGAACCGCCCCATGATTTCGTCCTTTTCCTGCGGTTTCATTTTGCCGTGTATCATGGAAACGTTATCGGAACCGAACAGCTTTTTCAGTTCTTCCGTGTGGGTGGTTACGTCCTTGATGCCGGGGGTTTCCGAAGGTTCCACGGCAGGACACACGATATACACCTGTCTTCCGGCGTCGGTTTCTTTCTGAATGAAGGCGTTGATGCGTTGGCGCATATCTTCGCCCAGTACAAAGGTATCGATTTTCTTTCTGCCGGGCGGCAGCTCATCAATGATGGATACATCTAAATCGCCGTATAGAATCAGAGCCAGCGTTCGGGGAATGGGCGTTGCCGTCATAACCAATGTGTGGGGATGCGTGCCCTTTTCCTCCAGACTCTTTCTTTGCGCTACGCCAAAACGGTGCTGTTCGTCGGTGATAATCAAGGCGGGGTTTCCCAGAATGGTTTTTTCACTGATAAGCGCGTGAGTGCCCACAATGATTTTTACCTTGCCGCTTTCGATTTCTTCGGTAACCTCACGCCGCTGTTTTGCCGTCATAGAGCCGGTAATTAAGCGAACTTCTATGCCAAAGGGGGCGAAAAGCTCGGTTAAGGATTCATAATGCTGGGTGGCTAAAATTTCCGTGGGTGCCATCATGGCGGATGCCTGTCCGTTTTGGTAGCAGATATACATAGCACATGCCGCAATCATGGTTTTACCGCAACCAACATCGCCCTGCACCAACCGGCTCATGGGAACATCCCTTTTTAAATCCTCGCAGATTTCGCCAATGACGCGACTTTGCGCACCGGTCAGAGGGAAGGGGAGTGTGGCGATGAAATCCGAAACGCAATCAGTTTCAGGAAGCGGTGTGCTGTTATGCTTTAAGCGGTTTCCGCGAAGATACAACAGGGCAGACTGAAACACAAGGAGCTCTTCAAAGGCAAGTCTTCGCCTTGCGATGCGAAGCGCTTCATCGTCTTTCGGAAAGTGAATGTTGCGAATCGCGTAGCTTTTGGAGCATAGCTGATAGTGCTTTAAAATCCAATCCGGCAGAGGGTCGGGAAGAAATTCTGCCGTTTGCTCTAAAGCCTGCGCCACCGTTTCACTGACAATTTTGGAGGTCAGCCCGGCGCATAGTCCGTACACGGGAACGATGTTCCCCGTAAGCTTATTGGCTCCGGGGAGTTCAAATAAAGGCGTGTGCATCTGCCGCTTTCCGGACAGGGTAACTTTTCCATAGAATATGTACTCCTTGTCCAAAGCAATCATGTTTTTGATAAAACGGTTATTGAACCACACAAGCTCCAAATATGCTGTGCCGTCGGAAACCTTCAGGGTTGTAACCGTCATGTTTTTTCGGATTCTGTTTTCCCGCACCGAAGACACAGCGCGGGCACGGATGCAAACGGTTTCGCCGTCCCTGAGTTCTAATATTTTTTTGAAAACAGTTCTGTCTTCATATGCTCTCGGGTAGTAGGTGAGCAAATCTTTCACCTGATAAAGACCAAGCGTGCGAAAGAGTTCCGCACGCTTTTGTCCGATACCGCGAAGAGCGGTTATATTTTCATGTAAGATATCCAAAAGAATCACACCTATTCGACTGAATATATATAGTCATACAGGGGCTGACCGCCATTGTATACCAAGATATCGCAGTCTTCGTATTTTTCTTCCAAGGCTTCTTCGATTTTTTCTTTTTCGTCTTCAGTCACATTACC
>JAFQLU010000120.1 GCA_017396465.1 Clostridia bacterium
CCTCGGGATAGTTTGTGATAACCACCTTGATGGGCTTCTGGATAGCGATACGGCGAGGTGCCGCATCATTTAATTCATCACGGATGCAAGCCTCCAGCTGACGGATATCGATTAAGTTTTCCGATTTTGCCACGCCTGCTTCTTCCACGAAGCGCAGGATGGAAGCGCCGGAATAGCCTCTGCGGCGCAGACCGCACAGGGTAGGCATTCTGGGATCGTCCCAGCCGTCAACAGAGCCACTTTCCACCAGACCGCGCAGGAACCGCTTGGAAAGCACGGTGTATGTCAGGTTCATTCTGGCAAACTCAATCTGACGGGGGAAGCCGGCATAAGGCTTGGGAACGCTCACATTATCGATTACCCAGTTATATAAGGGTCTGTGAATTTCATAGTTGATATCGCAAAGAGAATGGGTGATTCCCTCTAAAGCATCCTGAATGGGATGAGCAAAATCATATAAAGGATAGATGCACCACTTGCTTCCCTGGCGGTGATGGTCTACGTGACGGATACGGTAAATCGCAGGGTCACGAAGCCAGAAGTTAGGAGATGCCAAATCGATTTTTGCACGTAAGGTATATGTTCCGTCGGGGAACTCACCGTTTTTCATTCTTTCAAATAAATCCAGACTTTCCTCGATGGGACGGTCACGGTAGGGAGAAACAGCAGGTGTTTTGGTGTCGCCGCAGTATTTGGGGTCGCGCATTTCTTCGGGAGAAAGAGCGCACACATAAGCCAAGCCTTTTTGAATCAGCTCAACGGCAAACGCATAGTCCTGCTCAAAATAATCGGAACCGTAGAAAAACCGGTCTTCCCAATCAAAGCCCAGCCAATGGATATCTTCCTTGATAGCATCTACATATTCGGTGTCTTCTTTAGAAGGATTGGTGTCATCCATACGAAGATTACAGATGCCGCCAAATCTACGTGCCATGCCGAAGTCAATCGCCATAGCTTTGCAGTGACCAATATGAAGATAACCGTTAGGCTCCGGCGGAAAACGGGTGTGTACCTGCATTCCGGGATTTTTCGATACATCTTCTGTAATAAAATTGGATATAAAATTGTTGTTCTCTGTTCTGATTTCTTCCATGTTGTTTATATCCTTTCTATTATAACTCTTCGATTGCAAACTTGATTCTTTCGATGGATTCTTCTTTGCCGAACACTTCCATCAGCTCTGTTGCGCCGCCAGGTGTAACCGCCTGACGCGCCACAGCCACACGAACTGCCCACATTACGGCACCTGCTTTTCTTTCGGTGTCTTCCGCAAACTGCTTGAGGCTTGCAAACAAGGTGTCGTTGCTCCAATCGGAAACGCCCTCTAACATGGGCAGACAACCTTCTAAGATTTCCTTGCAGATTTCGGGTGTGGTTTTGTTTTTCTTATTGGTGTATAAATCCTCTTCCATAGGGAGGCGTTCTACTACGAAACCAATCTGGTCTTTGATTTCGGCAAAGGTCGCGATTCTGGTGTGCAGAAGCGCGCCTAATTTTTTGATGTTAATGCCTTTGGGGCAAAGCTCGGTTAAGATGGGCAGGGCCTTTTCTTCATAGCTTTCCTCGGGCAGCTTTTTAATATACTCAGAGTTAAACCAGCGAAGCTTTTCGTAGTCGAACACCGCGGGGGATTTGCTGAGGCCCTCCATAGAGAACACTTTTTTGAGCTCGTCCATGGTAAAGAATTCTTCGTTGGTATCTTTGGGGCTCCAGCCGAGTAGCGCAATATAGTTTACAATTGCCTCGGGAAGATACCCGTTATTTACTAAATCCTGGAAGCTTACTGCACCATGACGCTTCGAAAGCTTGGACACATTACCCTCATCATCCTTACCCATCAAAAGGGGCAGATGCACATAGGTGGGGCGTTCCCAACCGAACGCATCATAAAGGAGACAATACTTCGGTGTGGAAGTCAGATATTCGTTACCGCGAACAACGTGGGTCACACCCATTAAATAATCATCCACAACGTGGCAGAAATTGTATGTAGGATAGCCGTCCGCCTTAATCATAATCTGGTCACGCAGCTCGGCGTTTTCAATGGTAACCTCACCGTACACCATGTCTGTGTAGGATGTGGAGCCTTCCAACGGCATTTTCTGACGGATTACATAAGGAATACCTGCTGCTAAATTCTTTTCGATTTCCTCTTTGGATAAGTCACGGCAATGACCGTCATATCCGCCGATACCGTTTTCGTCCTTTAAGGATTCTAAACGCTCTGCGGTGCAGAAGCAGTAGTAAGCATGGCCGCTTTCCACTAATTTTTCTGCGTATTCTTTATAAATGGGAAGACGTTCGCTCTGGATGTAGGGACCGTGGTCACCACCCACACCGGGGCCTTCGTCGTAGTCGATTCCTGTCATTTCCAGCGTTTTGATGATCACATCCGTTGCACCCTCTACCAGTCTCACCTGGTCGGTGTCCTCAATACGGAGAATGAACTTGCCGTCCTTGGACTTGGACAGAAGATAGGAATAAAGCGCTGTTCTTAAATTGCCGATATGCATAAACCCGGTCGGCGACGGGGCAAATCTTGTTACAATAGACATATATCGTTCCTCGCAATCAGATAAAATATATAGGTATAGATAATAAAATATTATATCACAGAGTAAAGCCCAAGTCAACAAAAAAACAGAAAGCCTTTAACTGCATTTCATCTAAAATATTTTACTTATTATACATAATCTAAAAAAATGCACCGCCTGCAAATGCGGCGATGCATCGATACAACTTAAAACTACAAACCAATGAATAATATTGTATTTTAGGAATATTCTACTAAATTTGGACATTTTTTTATTTTTACCCGTCTTATTGTTGTTCAAATCTAAATCTGGAGGGTTCCTCTATCTCTATATGTTGACCTTTTTCTACTATAACAACTTCCGATTGATTTACATCCAACAGCTTGACAAAAGCAGCTTCCGCAGGTTCTTCCCATCCGTCATCATTTTTGATTATTTCATCACTATACACATTGATTTGACTCATATGTGTTCCAACATTAGTGACAGTATATGTTCCTACAGGAACATAAAACGCATAAATGTTTTCTTCAAACTCTGTCCCTTTGTTATATGTAATCATTTTTCCGTAATCACCAGGTTTGCCAGCCTCCAACTCGAATAACAATTTTGCATTTTCGACCTTTCCTTCTGCAGACATCGCATCTTCCGTTGGGTGACTTGTGGGTTGGTTTTCATCTTCCTCCATAGCACCATCTTCAAATCCTTCAAATAGTGGCTTAAGAGATTGTGCAAACTCTATATTATGATGACATTCTCCGGTATCAGCCAATGTAAATTTAACACACAAAACCGTAGGAACATGGAATTTTCCTGAAAAACCAGTATATATGCCAAAAACTCGCACTCGCTGTCCTTCAAATATTTTCACATCATCTAAAGTCCATTCTGGCTCTGTACCAAAGCAGATTGACCAATTATGTTCACCATCATTAAGCATAGCGTAAATTGCGGCATCATCTGATACCTTATTAAATACACCATCTATATAAATTTTTGTTCCACCAAGACCATTTTCTTTTGCCGGTGAATTATATGTTTCATATTCCGCTAAAATATATTCTTCAATAACTTCCGGAGATTGAAACTTCGCCTTTTCAATTTCTGCATTGCCACAAGAACATAGCAAAATACATATAGCAACCAACATTACACTCAATACTCTTTTCATATATAACCCCTCCATTCTAATTTAAATGATATCATATTTTTTGCATATCGTCAAGGAATATTAATCTTTTTGCAACCGATATAGATTGTAGCACCAAACTTTCAGCAAAAAAGCCAACTGGCAAATCCAATTGACTTTCTGCTCTCTTTATTTTTCTTTTTTCAAGTCATACCGCACCATGGAAATCCCGATGGACACCATGGACAAAACATCGCCGATGCAGGAGCCGTATGCACCGCTGACGAAATTATAAATCAGCCAGAAGGGCGAGCCTGCCATAGAGACTCTGCGAATCCATTTTTCATCGTCAATCCAGAATGCGCTGGTGTGCAGAAGCACGCCGATGATGGGGAATAGGCTGAAAATATTTTCGTATAATAAAAGCCCCACAGCTACGATGGCTGCATCCAGCACCACCACGAACAACGCCGTGTACTTTCTTACAAAGCTATATTTCTTAAGGGGCGCTAACAGGGATGAAACGATGCCGGCAATATCTAAAGCCGCTCCCTCAAAGGCGCCCAAAAGCGCATACTGCACAATATACAAAAACCGCGACGAGGCGTTTAAAAGGATGATGTTCATCCGCTTTTTCTGCAGATATCCCAAAAGGTACAAAGCCACCGCCGCAAGGCCAACTGCAAATGCTATATAATTCATGTTCTGCTCCTTTTCCTAAAAGCTCGTTCTCATTATAGCACAGAAAAAGGCGCAAGGCAAGTGG
Source organism: Clostridia bacterium (assembly GCA_017396465.1). GTDB lineage: Bacteria > Bacillota > Clostridia > UBA1381 > UBA9506 > Congzhengia. The sequence goes on from JAFQLU010000120.1 coordinate 4,430, forward strand.
GAATTTCACACCTCATCAATCCGTCACTCTCGGAACGTCCAGCCACACGCCGCCACGCTTTGCCGCCTCGTGTGCCACAAGTCCCGGAACGGTCATATCCATGCCGCGAACGATGTCCACCGGCGGTGTGGAATCCTCGCGAATCGAACGCAGAAAGTCCTGCACCAGATAAAATTCGCTGGTGCCGTGGCCACCTGCCTGGGCTGATTTTGGTGCATTGGGGTCAGAAAAGCTAACCGCAATTTCCATACCGTTTTCCGGATCATAGTCTTCAAAATACCGATATCCCGTACCGCTGTATCCACTTCTGCTGGACTCCAGCGCTCCTTTTGTGCCGTAAATACTGTAGGAGCAAAGAGCAGGATGCCGAAGCGCCACAGAGCTTCGGAGCACTTTAATGGTTGCACCCTTTGCCGTTTCAAACAGCGCCACCTGCATATCAATATTTCCGTCCGTTGCCTTTTCAAAGGAGCGGGACTGATTTCCCGAAGCCGTACACCGCACAATATAATCATCCATCCACATCAGCAACGGGCCTAAGCTGTGAGAGCAATAGTGAAGAGGCGCGCGGTTCGCCCGCCATTTCCCATCCACCAATGTGCGTATTTCATGCACATAATCAGCTTCTGCATAAAAAGGCGTTCCGATTTTTCCCGCCTTGATATCTTTGTTCCATTCCATGGCAAAATGCATGTAGTTACAGTTTTCCGCCAGCATGAATTTCGTTCTTGCTTTCCGCACCGCATCCACCATGCGGATGCAATCGGGGATATTGTCCGACGCCGTCACCTCGCAAAGCACATGCTTGCCTGCTTCCATTGCACAAATGGTCTGTTGTGCGTGATAAGGAATCGGTGTTCCCAGCACAACAATGTCCACCTCGCTGTTTAGCATATCCTCGTATTTTTCAAACAGACAACGGTCCGAAAGACCAAATGCCTTGCCGTTTTCCGCCAGCGCGTCACTGTTTAAGTCGCAAAGGGCAACCACTTCTGTATCCGGATGGTTTGCAAAAATATTGCCATATGCCGTTCCTCTGCCGATGCCAACCATGCCAACCTTTAGTTTTTCCATAAAATCCGCCTCCTTTTTTCTTCATCATAGCACATTTTTCTTGACATGTATATAACCCTATGTTAGAATTTTTATGTAAAATGTTGGTTTTTTGAAAAGAGATGATTCTATGGAATATTCCATCAGACTTTTAAATTGCGGATACGATAAGCAGCTTCCCGAAAGCCACAGGCACGGCCCCATCATCAGCAACATATTTCACATGCAGTTCTGCACCACAGGCCGGGGAACCTTCCTGGTGGACGGGAAAACATATTTCTTGCAAAAAGGCGATTGCATCGTGAATTACCCCGGTCAGACGCGAACAGAAATTGCCGACAGTAACCACCCTTGGGGACTGATGTGGCTCTCCTTATCCGGCCCGGATGCCCATGCATTTTTTGAAGCGCTGGGCGCCTCAAAGGATAGTCCCCATCTTTCCTTTCGGGAGCATGAATATGTATTGGAATCCCTGCTGGAATTAGTCCGACTTTTTGCCGCTCCCGACAAATCAAACGGTTTTATGTTGGGCGAAAAGCTGTTTCATTTTTTCAACGAATGCTTGCGTATTCATGCGCCCGACCAATTAGGAAGCGCGCAGAACCCTTATATTGCCCGGGCAAAGCACTATTTAGAAATCCATTACACGGATGCGGAGCTCACGGTGCAGCATCTGGCAAACCACATTGGTTTAAACCGCAGCTATCTTTACGAGATTTTTAAAAAGGAAACCGGTCTTTCTCCCCAGGAATACCTTGCGCGCATCCGCCTTAAAAAGGCCAAGGAAATTCTTTGTCTTCCCGGTGCAACGGTGACCTCCGTGGCGATTTCTGTCGGCTACGAACCGTCGGTTTTTTCCAAAGCCTTCAAAAAAGCAACCGGCATCACGCCCAGCGCATATAAAACACAAAAAAATGACTTACAAAACACAAAATAATGGCTTGCAAAAAGAAGGCGACTATGATACAATAGCCGTGAGGTGATAATTATGATAAAAAATAAAGATTTGTGGCTGTGGGGGCAGGACGCCGGTTCGCACCACGCCGTTTCCGATAACGCCTGGAACCTTCCCGGCGAAAATAAAATGGAGCCGATGGAAGGCGCGGAGTATCTGCACATTCCCAATATGTGCCGTATCGCCATGAGCGGTCTTCCCAAGCCGCCCTTTGATAAGGAAGCAGAAAAGTTCTCATCCTGCAGCGAGGTGGTATGGTCTATTATGGGCGACTCCGAATCCAAGCGGTTTAACGCAGGGGACACGGATGTGGACGCCGTTTTGGACATTGCAAAAAAATATCCCAACATCACCGGCGGCGCCATGGACGATTTCTTCTCCGGCACGCGCATGAGCGTATTCACGCCCGAGGTTCTGCATGGTCTTGCCGAAAAGCTTCATACGCAGGACTTAAAGCTTTGGACGGTGGTATATATCCACGACTTGGAAAAAGATATTTCTGCGCATTTGGCAGAGTGCGACGTAATTTCCCTCTGGCATTGGTGCGCCGAGGAGCTTCAGGATATCCGCGGAAACTTTGAAAAGCTCAAAGGTCTTCTTCCTGCCGATAAAAAGATTTACGCAGGCTGCTATTTCTGGGACTACGGAAACTCCAAGCCCCTTTCTATGGACGATATGCGCCTCCAGCTGGAACAGTACGAAGCACTATACGATGAAGGCATCATTTCCGGCGTAATCTTCTGCTCCAACTGCATCGCAGATATCGGCCTCGACAGTGTGGAATACACCAAAAAATGGATTGAAGAAAGAATGTAACAGAAAAGACTGTGGCTTTCGTGCCACAGTCTTTCATTTTTCTATACATTATTTCTATTTTGAAAAACGGTACAGGAATGTGACTACATGCGCTCTGGTGCAGGGTGCATCGGGCGAGAAGGTATTTTCACCTGTTCCGCCTGTAATGCCGTTTTCCACCGCCCACAGAACCGCATCATAATAGAAACTGTTTTCCGCAACATCTATGAATTTGTTGTTTTTTCCCACGGACTGCGGCTGACCTGCCGTACGCCACAGGAAGGTTACCACTTGGGCACGGGTGCAGGGCATATCGGGCGAGAAGGTATTTTCGCTTGTTCCGCCCGTAATACCGCTTCCAACCGCCCATTTCACCGGTTTATAATAGAAGCTGATTTCTGCCACATCCATGAAAGGCATATAAACTTCCGCAGGCTCGGGAGACCCGATCATTCTGTGAAGGAAAGTTACCACCTGGGCGCGGTTACAGTTGCTGTTTGGTGAGAATGTGTTTGCGCCGGTTCCCGATGTGATGCCGTTTTCCACCGCCCACATCACGGGTTCATAGTAATATTCGCCTTTCGGAACATCGGTAAAGGCAGGTTTTCCCGTATTTTCCGGTTTCTCTGTTTGGGAAGGTTTATCTGTGCCGCTCGGTTTTTCGCTTTCGCTGGGCTTCTCTGTCTGCGAAGGCTTTTCCGTCTCCTGCGGTTTCTCGGGTTCTTCTGTTTTTTCTTCCTCCAGAGTCGGGAATGTGTATGTCAGTGCAACGGTTGTGTCGTTTATGCGTCTCACATCATTGGCATCCACCGTGAATCCGTTTAAGGTTACAACAGGCGTTTCTGCAAAGGTAACCACATCATCCCAACCCACGCGAACCGCATCAACATACAGTTCCACAGAATATGTTTTCCCTGCCTTGAAGGCATCTGTATCATGCATGTATTTTCCATCTTCATACCAGGAGATGGCGCCTGCATCGTCTTTTATGTCATAATAATGCGGCATCACCGATATCGGCTCGTTGTCGGGCGTGTTTCCGATTTCGGGGAAATCAATTCCCATCAGGTCAATGGAAGAAACGATCACTTCCGGCGTGAACACATCGTATACTACCGTCATAAGGTCGCCGCTTACTTCATATTGCACGGCTTCTCCGTTGACATAAACCTCGGTATCATATTCACCTTTATGGTTTTGATGGAAGGCATAGCCCTCGTCGGCTTTTAAGTACAAAGTCGCGCGGTACTTGAAATCTCCGACAAACAGGTCATTTTCAGCAACACCAAAATCATTTGCAGACTTGCTCCAGCGGATGCCGTTTTTGGTGTATTCATCGCCGCCATCAGCAAAGCTTACTCCCTCGCCTCCGATTACGCCGCTATATTCCGGCTTTTTTCCCGGTTCGGGAACAGGAAGAGAGATATTTATATATGTCAACTTGGTTTTGCCGTCGTTAAGCTCATGATACGTGTAATCGCATTCTTGGCACTGATAGGTTATCACATCTTCGTTCTGCACCCCATCACCAAAAGAATGCGCTTCACTTGATATGATTTCGCCGCAAACGGAACATTTCAGATAATGTTTGTCGGCACCAAAGTGCAGATATTCGTCCACGTTATAGGAGTGATTGCACTCCATGTTATAAACACCGGACCAAAGAACTGCCCTGTTTTTAGAGGAAGAAAGCTGATAGTCGCTCACCCGTTCACCCATAATGGTAAAGCTTGGCGAATCGGAAAAGGCATAGCCCGATTTCAGCATAACCGCGGCCTTCACCTGATACTTTCCGGCAACCAGCTGTTCGTCTTCCCCTGCCGGCTCATCGTTGTGATACCATTCTACCGAAACGGCGTTTACGCTCTCCGCATCACAGGAAAGCAAGTCGGGCGAAAGGGACATGCCATAAGCATATGTGCCGTCAATATCCAGACTGTTTACTTTTTTTCTTGTGTCACTTCCCGACATATGGTTTCGTCTGTCAGTGTTTGACATATGGTGCGTAATCACAATGGTGGAAGCGCCTTCATCGCTTGTGCGCATCAGCTTTGACCATTCGCTGACGGGCAGCATTTCGCCGTTCAGCTCCGCAGTATTTCTTTGAGGATCCAGCATATCGGCAGAAATTTTGATATTGCCGGGGTCGGATGCCGGATGATATTTGTCACCGTATCTTTGCTTGGAACCGATTACAAGGGGTTCATAGAAGCCCGTCTGGGTAACGATTATGGTCGGAACCTCTATCACGCGGAGATGGTTGGTGCTGAAGGTTCCGCTTTTTACGGAAACCTTGGCATTCTGTGTCACATGGAAAACATCCGCATTTCCTCTGCCCCAGAAAGTACCGCCGCTGATATTGGTGGCACCGCCTTTTAATCTCAGGCAGGCAGAGCGCCCGAAATCAACATCCATATCCGGGCTGTCGTCTACATAGGTTTCCAGATGCGAAAAGCCTCTTCCAAGGAAAATACCGTCATTTACCAGAAGGCTTCCGTCGTTTACCGTGATACAGTCGCCGTTTACCTGCTGCCAGGCATCTCCGTCGTATCTGACGCCGATTGTCCATGCAAGGATACCGCCCTGCAGAGCAAAATCCGTCTGGTGTCTGTAACCATAAATATCTCTGCCGTTATATATCCAGTATTTTTTGGAACGGCCTGCTTCCAGCGTGCCGCCGTTTACCGTAACCAGACCGCCGTCAACTTCTAAAACATTTCTGTATTTCACGGTATCATTAAAATATCTCGGAATACCTTCATCATCTCTCGGCGATTCCATTCTTCCGTAGCAAAACAGCTTACCGGAATGGTCCCCGCTTGTATCGTCTATCACAAGGGATGCGCCTTTGGGTACTTTTATCATGGTGGTCTCACTGCCGGTTTCCGCATTGAGCTCTACGGATTTTCCGTTCAGGTTCAGTTTTTTCTCACCCTGACCGAGAGTAATCCAGTATTCGCCCACATCACGTACCTGACAGGTATAAATGATGTCACCGGTCACGAAAACGCTTCTGCTTCCATCACATTCCAGAGCCTCTTTAAGTGCCTGAACTGTGCTGACCTCCACATAATCCTCCGCCGAAACATGCACCATCCCGATGCAGGAAATCAGCATGATAAAGGCTAATAAAAAGCTTCCTGTTTTCTTCATTTTTATTACTCCTTTCAAAAGTGCATCAAAAAAATTCTTCTCAAAACCCTCCAATGGATGATTGAAGAGCTTTCAGAAGAAGGGAGCAAACGCTCCCTTCCATGCTCTTTTATTCTTTTATTTCTCTTCTGTTTCTTCCGGATATTCCACTACACCGCGGTATTCAAAGGAATCAATGATTTTCTTGATAGCTTCCTCTTCATACTGTCCGATGCCTTCCGGTGTGCCGTCGATGCTGTAGTCGATGGTTTCTGTATCGATAACCAGGTATCTGTCTGTTGTTTCGGAAACTTCTTCCAAATGCACATAAATCCAGTATCCGCCGAAGCCTTCGTAAGCATAGCAATCATAGCCGTTTAATTTAAACTCTGTGTATGTTTCTTCGTTTTCTTTGTCATACTCTTTGTTGTTATCAAAGGTTGTGTCTTCAAAGATTGCCGGGCTGATGGTGATGTTCTTGGAGGTGTAATGCATATCCATCCAGTTGGGATACTCTTCATCACCTTCTAAAGTGATGTCTGCATCTTCGGGATAATAGAAATCAACTGCAAGACGCACATTGTCGCCTTCCCATGTTTCTGCATACAGGGTGAGCTTTTCGCCTTTGTTGCCGCACGCGGTCATAGATAATGCCATAATACCTGCTAATAATGTTAATAATAATTTTTTCATAATGTTTTCTCCTCTCAATATCCACATATTTTTAATATCAGTTTATTTTTGCTTCTGCGCTGTCAGCCGCTCTGGTGTAAGCAGCCAGTCCGTCTGTATTTGCATCTTCCATTGCGTTCAGATTCTGCTGAATTTCCGCTTTCTGTTCTTCACTCATTTCGCCGCCGTCTTTTGCAACCTTCACGGCTTCCATTGCAGCTTTTGCGAATCCGACAGTACCCTTTAAATCTCGTTTTTCCTTTTCCGTCATGCCGAAGCTGAACAAGCCGCGTTCATCATCGTGTACGCCGAATATGGCGTCAAAGTGAGCAATGACATTATCTGCATATTTCAGATAATCCTCTTTTTCCCTATCGTTGGTTGCAAAGCATACCTTGATTTCTTCTATGATGTAGGGATGTGCACGAAGACCTTTTCTCATCTTTGTGGTATCATCTTTTGTGCCCACAAGTCTTATAATTACGCCGCCCTCGTCAAATACCTTGGGCTTTCCGGGTTCTTCCGCATCTGCCTCATCGATATAGATTTCGTAGCTCGACACCTGATCATAACGGAACAGCTCTGTGGGGTATCTGTCGTTATGGTCGCGGGAGCTGTCCATAATACGGAACATACCGAAACTGTCGAAGAATTCAATGCCCTGTCTGGATGTAGCGGAGGGATAACACGTATGCTTTACCGTGACGGGAAGGATCACCTCGTTGTAAATCCGGTCACAGCGCTTCATGTACTCCATATGACCCTCCAGCTCGGGCTTTGTGAATCTGCTTTTGCGGATATAGTTTGAGCACATGTCATCACATTTTGAGCAGATATACTCATCACCCTTGATTTTCGTCCGGCTCATCACACCGCATTCCCCGCCGCAGAACGCGCAGGTTTTCTTACCGAAAATGTTTTTGAAAAAATCACCTAATCCCATGTTTCTTCCTCCTTATCTTCCTTTTTGTTTTATGAAGTTAAATGAAAATTGAAACCTTAAACTTCTTATGATATCATAGTTTCACCACAAAACCGGTTCCCTCCCCGAACATCAGAGAAGGGCCATTTTAAACGCACTACTGATAAGCACTTGCGTGGTCTGCAATAACAGTTGCCTCGGCATACTCGCAGGGTTTCACCTTGCACGATTGCGGCAGGGATATCACCACAGCAGGCTGTGGCACTTCGGTCACGGCAATTACATATGTATTTTCATATTTGAGTGTTTCGCTGTTTCATTCTATTACAATTCCCGCTTTCACCGTCAGACCGTTTGGATAACCAGCATAAGCAACGGTCAGTTCACAATATCGCTTGTGTCTACCACATGGGTATCCTTATATTTGATTACCACGTCGCCGATAGTAGGTCTTACGCCTTTGTCCAAATCAAATATGATAGCGATGTTGTCGCCCTTCACGCCTTCGTCTAAAGACTTTTCAAACATTTCAAGGTCAACGGCAACACCTGTTGCAATGATTTTACCGTTCCGCTCTACGGAAACCTTATCGCCCTTGCGGATGACGCCGTCTGCAATTCTGCCCATAAGAACATAATTCCTGTCCGTCAAGGACTGTTCAACCGGCATGGAGAAGGGGCCATACACGATAACATTTTTCGTTGTAACCACTGTACCTTCTGTATCCGTCACCTTGCAGGAAATCGGCTGACCCAGCAGATTATTTTCTTTTTCCACGGAAAGTACCATCGCGTTGGTGTCGGCACCCTTTACGAAGTCACCGTTCCGGATGGTAACGGTATCTTTGCGAACCTTATATGTCCATTCGTATGTATAGGGAGGTTTGCCGCCGAACACCTGAACCTCCAGCTTGTGCTCAACGCCGTAGTTGTCGGCTTCTAAGCCTTCCGGTTCTTTATGAATGGTGAGGACGGAAATGATGAAATCTTCACCGTCAACATCATATTTGGGCTTTTCCTCATTTCCCCCAACCACGATGCTTTCATGGTCTTTGATTTCAACCTTCGGATTATCTAACACTACTTCATCCTTGGGCTTATCATTTTCAGATTCAACCATCTTCTGATTGTCTTTTCCCGGCTCTGCGGGTTCTTCCTCAGAAGATTCTCCGTTTTTCTGCATATCAAACTGCACTCGTTTTCCTTCATCCATCATACGGGAGATGATGGTTGCCACCTCGCACCGCTTGATATTTGCATCGGGGTTGCAGTTGTGCAATTCGTCAACACCCGTTACAATACCGGAGCGATAAAGCTTATACACATAGATGGCATAAGGGTTGTTTTCCTTCACATCTAAAATACTTCCGTCAGGGATATTGTTGATATCCGCAAAAGCTTCATCGGGGAGCGCATTTGCAAAAATTTCCATGTATCCGGCTCTTGTTGCGAATGCGTTATAGTCATAATCCTTTGTGATAATGCCCTTTACCTTGCAGAAATCTGCATAGTGCTGATACCAGGGTGTACCGTTTGCAAGTGTGACTATACCATCCACATACACCTGGTTCATGCAAGCCGCCAGCTTCACGGCTTCCGCATAGGTCAAAAGGTCGTCGGGCTTAAACTCCGTTTCGGATTTGCCGTTGATAATACCTGTTTCAACCGCTTTTACCACTTCGTTGCGGTACCATGCATTTTCCGGCACATCCACAAAGGGATTCACCCCTTCCGCGAACGCAACCACGCCGACAGAAAGAAGCATGCACAGCGCCAGAATCACAGATAGAATTTTTTTCATTTTCTTGTACCTCTTTTCATAAAATTTATGATAATTCATAATTATCTTTTCATGTCAAATTTTTTTCTCATGATAATTTGACGAAACGCGATTTTTGTGATACAATTATATAATATGAAATCATAACGGAGAACATTTGCCGGACTTTATGTTTATTGCAGAATATTTCAATCATAAAGCAAATGTCTCTTTCCGCATTCCCCATGCGTGATACCATTTCAAGAGAAAGCGGTTTAGCCACCTCTCACTCTTGTACCCTTTATTATAATATAAAAATTACAAAGATGCCCCACTCTTTCCCCAATTTTTAGTGTGGGAAACCCCGTTTTTCTCAAAAAAAGTGTGGGATTTGGTGTGGGATAGCCGTTTTGGAATATAATTTTGCACAACAGGAGTATGTTTTATGAAAAAATTATCTACAGGAATTTTGTTCCTGCTTCTTGTCGCACTCACCTTATCCGGGTGCAGCTCCATCGGAGACAAGGCAACCAACATGTCTGCCATATACGGTGTGACAATGGTTCTGTCTTTTGCTCTGCTTATCGGATACTGTTCCTTTATCAAGAAAAAAGATGTGTGGTTTATTCTGCTTTTTGCATCGGTTTTCATTGTGAATACCGGGTATCTCACACTATCCATTTCCCGTACGCTGGAGGAGGCACTACTTGCCAACCGGATTGCCTATCTCGGTTCTGCCCTGCTCCCCTATTCCATGCTGATGATTATCCTGAACTTTTCCGGCTTAAAATACAAAAAATATGCGCCCGGAATTCTGCTTGCTGTTTCCACGGTCGTATTTTTCGTAGCGGCAAGTCCGGGATATCTGGATATTTATTATAAATCGGTCACCTTAGAGCACATCGGAGGCGTTTCCGTTCTCAATAAGGAATACGGCGCATGGCATTGTATTTATCTTTATTATCTGCTTTCCTACTTTACCTGTATGATTGCCATCATCCTGCACGCCGCACACAAAAAAAAGCTGCAGTCCGGCGCTCACGCGGCCATTTTGCTGATTGCCGTATTTGTGAATATCTGCGTGTGGCTTTTAGAGCAGCTCGTGAAGATTGATTTTGAATTTCTCTCGGTATCCTACATTATCAGCGAGCTGTTCCTTTTAGGGCTCTACCTGATGATTCAGGACAGCGAAAAGAATGTGACGGAAGCATTACCGCTCCAGGCGGAAGAGCTTCCTTCCGACGCACCGAATCAGCCCGAAACCGAAGAAATGCCCACATCTTATCTGGAGCAATGCAGATATTTAGAGGCACATGTGGCAGACCTCACCGCCACAGAGCATACCATCTACGATTGCTATCTGGCGGGAAAATCCACCAAGGATATTATGAAGGAATTAAACATTACGGAAAATACTTTAAAATTCCACAATAAAAATATCTACTCCAAATTAGGCGTAACCTCCAGAAAACAAATGCTGGAATATGTAAAAGTGCTGAAGGAAATAAGCGAAAAAGAAGAAAAAAAAGAATAAGAGAAATAAATAGTTTTATCTCATGAGATTTCAATATTAGCGTTTTTCAATTTTACTATTAAAATTAGGATAGTCAAGATATAAAAAAATCCGAACCCTTCACCGATTGGTACAAGGTTCGGATTTCTACTGTTTGGTCGGAGTGTTCTTATAGGATTTATTTACAAATGCCGTAAAATATAGGGTTTTAGACGGTCATAATAAGATTTTATCCTCTGAAAACAAAATCGCTTTGCGATTTTGTACCTTACTTTTTCACTATTACATATTACTTATTACTTCAAATCGACAAGGTTGATTTTAGGGAATAGTGAAGAGTGAATAGGTAAAAAGTAAAATC
>JAFQLU010000121.1 GCA_017396465.1 Clostridia bacterium
GCTTTCAGTTTGGCTATAACAGCAGGAAAATCTGCTTTCCCCTGTCCGATGGGAACTTCTTTTCCCAAATGCATTCCATCCGTAGGATAGAATCCATCCTTCATATGGGTGTTGCGCACATATTTTCCGAACACATCCAATGCATCCACGGGATTTGCCTTGCCGTACAGTATCAGATTTGCGGTATCTAAGTTGATGCCAAGGTTTTCTGTTCCCACTTCCTCAATGGTGCGAAGCAAAGTAACGGGAGTTTCCTGTCCTGTTTCAAACAGAACCCACTGATTCCGTGTCTTGCAATATTCTGCCAGATATCGGATTGCCGCAACGACCTCTCTGTATTCTGTGGTGTTGGGGTTCTCTGGGATAAAGCCCATATGGGTGATGATATCGGAAACGCCCAGTTTTGCCGCCACATCAGCACCGTGCATCAGCTCACGGAGCCTTTGAAAACGATATGCTGTGGGAACGATTCCCAATGTGGCAGGACCTTCCGTAAAGTTCCACTTGGCAGGACCACTCCAGCCCCACCAAAGGGCAGTAATTTCCACGCCGAATTTCTCGCTTGCGGATCGGATATATGCCGCTTCTTCGTCCGTGAGAGAAAAGAAACCGCCGCCGTGAATCTGGCAGGCTGCGAAACCGTAGTCGTGCAGTTTTTGAAACTCTGCGCGCATATCCTGCAGCTTTCCGTCTTTTGCGAATTGGATAAATACACCTAATTTCATAAAATATCGCCTCCTTGATGTTTAGTATAGCATAACAGAAAAGAACAAAACAAGGATTATACACACCAATATCGGTATTTTTTTGACCTTTCTCGAAAAATAACAAACGAATATTGACAATTATCATCGGTTTTGCTATGATAAAAGCAGTATTTTTTTGATGTGAGGATTTCTATGAAGGATTTACAGCTATATGAAGTTCAGCCCATGCTGAAAAATCGGTTTTCTGTTAAGCTATTGCATCATCATACGAACCCCGGGTACCGTCTGTGTCCCCATTGGCACGAAAATGTGGAGCTTTTGTTCTGCATCCGCGGAAGGGGCAGATTTTTCTGTGATGACCGCCATTTTGATGCCGAATCGGGCGATTTGGTTGTGGTAAACAGTACGGAAGTGCACACAGCGTACAGCAAAGACGGCATTGAATTCTTCGCCTTGATTCTGTATCCTTCCTTTTTTGAAGATGTGGATACCAAAAGCCTTCGGATTCAAAGTCTGATTAAACAGGACGCTTTCGTGAAAGACTGTTTTTTAGGGATTCATAAGGCAAAACGAGACGAATCCGTTGGCTCGGATATGCTGATGAAAAGCTATGCGTATCAGCTGTTTGCGTATCTGTTCCAAAATTACGCCACCGATGCACCATCCCAGACAGAGCAGGAGGAGCAGGCGACAAAGCTCAAGCGCCTGGATACGGTGTTTCGCTATATATCCGAGCACTATGCAGAGCCCATTTATATATCGGACCTGGCAAAGCTGTGCTACCTTTCCGACGGCTATTTCTGCCGTTTTTTCAAAAAGGCAACGGGCAGAACTGCCAACGATTACATCGCAGAATACCGCATGGAGCAGGCAATGTACCTTTTGAAAAGCACCGAAAGCTCCGTTTCGGAAATTGCCGCAAAAACCGGTTTTGACGACAGCGCATATTTTGCAAGAGCATTTCGCAGAATCCATGGGATATCGCCTACGGAATACAAAAAGCAGGTTGAGTGAACATCCTCAACCTGCTCAGACTGTCGAAAAAGGCAGGTCTACCGCAAGCAAGGATGTCCAAAAGAGAAGTTACGCAATCATAGAACAAAGATATTTCTAACAAATAATGGTGCAGTTTTCATCGAGAAAACCGCACCATTGCTTGCTTTTGACGAACACAAACTCTACCGTACCTGAGTACGCCGACGAATTTGTGTTCGTCAAATATACCTAC
>JAFQLU010000122.1 GCA_017396465.1 Clostridia bacterium
CTTTTAACGATTTGAAACAGGATTAAACAGCCAATTGGAGGATGTCTTTCCCGAAAAGTTCTCGAAATAGTGATTTTAAGCATAAAATAACCGTCATTCCGTTGTATCAGAATGACGGTTATTCTTTGGCGGAGATGGATATGTGATGCCCCGAGAAGGCAAACGGAGTGCCGCCTGATTGGATGGCAGAACTTATGCAGGGAGCGAAGCGATTTTGATGCGATTTGAACTAGCCGTCAACTGCTGCAAATCAGCATCGCACCGCAAGGGTGCTCGCTTCTTTGGCAGTTTTGCCATACGTTCCACCGAGCCAATCGCACGTCGCGGTTGCTTGTGCTCTTGGGGTGTCACGCATCGCGCCTCCGGCGCTCGAGTTCAAACTTTCATATTTGCACAAAAAAACGAGAATACCCACTAAAGTGAGCATTCTCGTTTTTGGCGGAGATGGAGAGATTTGAACTCTCGCGCCGGTTACCCGACCTACACCCTTAGCAGGGGCGCCTCTTCAGCCAACTTGAGTACATCTCCAACTGAATTTATTGAAACAATATGCTGTTTTCGTTCGTGGCGGAGAGGGAGAGATTCGAACTCTCGGTGCTTGCGCATCACTGGTTTTCAAGACCAGCTCCTTAAACCGCTCGGACACCTCTCCGAATTCCTCGCTACATAACAAATGATATTATAACAGTTTTTTTCTTGTTTGTCAATAGCTTTTTTAAAAAATGCCACAAAACTTTTATGCGGATATCAGCGCTTCCTGAACAAAAGAACCCCTGCCTCAAGGCTTTGAGGCAGGGGAATGCCTTTATCAGTCGTTAAAGAAAACGGGTTTGCCGGTTTCGGAGGATTCGTAGATTGCTTCCAAGATTCTGGTAACGACGATTGCCTGTTCGGGCTTGCAAACGGGGTCGATATCTTTATCGATAGCATCAATCCAGAGGCGTGCATCTGCATCTGCCGGAGATTCGGAGGCACCGTCATAGAATGCAACGCCGCCTGCGCCCAGTGCCGGTTTTTCGATGTACTGCTTGCCGTATTTTACGCCGTTGATGCGAACGCCGTCTAACATATCAGCACCTGCCTTGGTGCCGCAGAGCAGAACGGTTGCTTCTTTGGGGTCAGCAACGTTTAATGCCCAGCTGGACTCTAAGGAAATCACAGCGCCGTCTTCCATCACGATGAAGCCGAAAGCAGAATCTTCCACAGTATATTTGGAAGGATCCCAGTCGCCCCACGCATTGCCGTGACCGGAGGGCTGGTCGGCAAGTTTTCTAAAGGCTTTACCAACCACCATTTTGGGCTTGTAGTTGTTCATCATCCAAAGAGTTAAATCCAGCGCATGGGTACCGATATCAATTAAGGGGCCACCGCCCTGTGCGTCTGCATCTAAAAATACGCCCCATGTGGGAACGGCACGGCGACGAAGTGCGATGGCTCTGCCGTAGTAAATTTCGCCTAATTCGCCTGCATCGCAAGCGGCTTTGATGTACTGTGCTTCCGCGGTCTGTCTGTTCTGATAGCCGATTGCCAGTTTTTTACCGGTTCTCTTTGCGGCTTCTAACATCTTCTGTGCTTCTGCATAGGTTTTCGCCATGGGCTTTTCGCACATAACGTGCTTGCCTGCTTCTAATGCGTCCACGGTCATGTAGCTGTGCTCCCGGTTGGGGGTCAGCACATGGATGATGTCGATGGACTCGTCCTTGAGCATTTCCTTATAATCTGTGTAAACCTTGGCGTCTTCTGTGCCGTAGTCCTTCTTTGCTTTTTCTGCTCTTTCTACGATGATATCGCAGAAGGCAACCATTTCCACGTTGTCAAGCTTTGCCAGCGAGGGCATATGCTTGCCGTTTGCGATACCACCGCAACCGATGATACCGATTTTGTACGTTTTGCTCATGATGATTTCTCCTTATTATGTATACTTTAAATGTTTAATAATCTTCTTGCGTTGCCGCTTAAAATTTGTTCCCGCTCTGTGTCCGTAAGCGCAAGCGTGCTTAGCTGGAACAAATCCTGGGAGGGAGCGTGCCACGGGCAATCGGAGGCAAAGAGGATTTTGTCCGTGCCGTGTTTTTCCAAAATTGCCTGCTGGATAGGCTTGGGGGTGGAGGCATAGCCAAAGGCGGTGTCGAAATAAAGGTGCTCAATGCCGCACAGGTGGCGAAGGGTTTGAAGCCCCATGCCCTGACTGCCCCAATGGGCGGCAATTACAGGGCTGTCGAACCATTTTAAAGCGTTATATATCCGCTCGGGTGTGGCGTGGTAGGGCGGCATATAGCCGTAGTCCTCGCCGGCGTGGAACACGGTGATAAGCCCAAGCTCCGAAATCTTTTTGTAGATGGGCTTCATCTTTTCATCGTCTATGAAAAACGCCTGATACTCGGGGTGAAATTTTACGCCCTTCATACCGAGGGATTGGATTCTTTCCAGCTCCTCTATCGCATCCTCTGCATCGGGGCACACCGAGCCGAAGGGGACGATTTCATCGCAGGCAATGGATGCTGCGAAGTTATTGACCGAGGTTTGCTGATGGGAATTGGTAGCGATGGAAAGCACGCAGGATATATCCACGCCATCCTGCTGCATTAAGCTTTTAAGGCCTGATACCGTGCCGTCCGTATAAGGGATGAGCCCCGACTCGTGGGAGAGGTGCGCCATGGCGCGCTCCGCAATTTTATCGGGGAAACAATGGGTATGAAAATCTATAACCATAGTGCGATACCTTACTCCGTGAAGTCTACCGCCACACGGCTTTCTGCCACACTGCGGATAAAGGTGCGGCACTTCTGGTGTTCGGGGTGACCGTCATATGCCTTTAAGTCCTCATAGGATTCAAATTCGGAAATGAGAATGGCATCGTGGTCGCCGTCATTTTCATTGATTCCCACCTGGAAGGATTTGATTTCGGAAATGATGGGCGGAAGCGCGTCTAACATTTCCTTTAATTTCTTTGCGTTTTCCGCTTTGTTTTCTTCTTTTAATTTCCATACAACTACGTGTTTGATCATGGTTTTTTCCTTTCTTTTTCTGTTTTTCTGTTACACTCCCTGATTGGAAAAATCGGGGATAAAGCTGTCGGTTGCGGTTTCGCCCTCCTGAATGTACGCCTCCTCCACGCCGATGGAAATGGCGTAGTCAATTAACGCATCGTATTCTTTCTCCGTCACCTTGCGGTTGATTTCGGGGTAGGCCACAAGCGCCTCGGTGGGTGTGAACTGGTTCATGATGCTGAGGAGAATCTGCTCGCCGTAGGTTTCGTGAAGGTAGGTTATCACAGCCTTCGAATCGGCAAGGTTTCCCGGGAGCATCATGTGCCGCACGATAACGCCTTTTTGCAGCATATCGTTTTCACGAAACCGGCAGGCAGACTGCTGACGAACCATTTCGGCAAGGGCAGCTTTTGCGGTTTCGGGATAGTCTTCGGCGTGAGAATACCGTTTGGCAAGCGACGGCGACAGATACTTAAAATCGGGCAGGTAAATGTCGATAAGCCCCTCGGCGCGCTTTAAGGCTTCCACTTTTTCGTATCCGCCGCAGTTATACACAAAGGGAAGGGCGAGTCCTTCGTCTTTGGCTTTTTGGATGACGGGCAAAAGCTTGGGCAGATAGTGCGTTGGGGTAACAAGGTTTATGTTATTGGCGCCTTGCTCCTTCAGTTCAAAGAAAATCTTAAAAAGCCTGTCCGCCGTGATGATTTTTCCCGTTTGCCCGCGGGAAATGCGGTGATTCTGGCAAAAAACGCACCCTAAATTACAGCCGGAAAAGAACACCGTTCCCGAGCCGGTTTCGCCGGAAAGGCAAGGCTCTTCCCAAAAGTGCAGAGCCGCACGGGAAACCTGAAAATCATCGGGGACACGGCAAAAGCCAAGGTCTTTTTTTCGGTCTGTTCCGCAGTTTCTCGGGCAGGTGAAGCATGGGCTCATCTCTTACGCCTCTTCGCTGTCTTTGATTGCCGCCGCCAAAGCTTTGGATAACTGGTCGGGGCAGGAGGTGCCTTTGCCGCCGCAGTTGATGCCGGAAAGAAGAGAAATCAGCTCCTCTGCCTTTCTGCCTTCTGCCAACGCCGCAACGCCCTGGGTGTTACCGTTACAGCCGCCTAAAAAGCGGATGTTTCTTACGATTTTGTCCTCGTCCATATCAAATGTAACCTGCATGGCGCAAACGCCCTTGATTCTGCATACGTATTCCATCATGTTTCTCCTTTGTATCTTATATTCCTAAAGTTTCCCACGCCTTGAGCCACTCGCCTGTAATGACGCTATGGCCCACGGTGGTGGGGTGAACGCAGTCTTCTGTGTACCGCTCGGGGGTTTCCTCTGCCAAAGCAGATAATTTATCAAACAGCGGCACGAACACGGCGCCGTATTCCCCGGCTAAATCTTTTATCACTTCGCCCTTTTCCCGGGTTTGCTCCGCCCAGGTTTCGTAGTTATCATAAATGTCTGTGCCGAACTTTTCCCAATCGAATTTGTACTTGATTACAAAAGGCTCTAAAAGCATCAGCTTCGCATCGGGGTGGGATTCTTTCACCTCATAGAGCATGCGGTCGTAAATAAAGCGGAAACGGGCGTTGTCAGAGCCTCTGCCCAGACGGAGCTGAAAGCCCACATCGTTGATGCCGGCTAAAATGCTTAGCACGTCAAAGTCTAAATTCACGGCATCCTCAAGCCATCTGCCGTAAATATCGGAAATGCGATTTCCGGCAACGGCACGGTTATAAAAATTGATGTCGGAGCGCAGGCTTGAAAGGTGCCCTGCCACCATGGTGGGGTACCCTTGCCCTAAAGCACGGGAGGGCATTTCTTCGCCCCGTCTTCTGCCAACATCGGTGATGGAATCTCCTTGAAATAATACGTTTATCATAAGTCTGTCCTTTCTAATTCACAATCCATTTTTTCGGCACAAACAGCTCGCTGAACTGATAGATGGCGTAGTTATCCGTCATGCCGGCAATATAGTCGCACACGGTTTGCTCCGGGCCGAACCGGTCGATGCGGTTTCTTGTGACCTCGGGCAGCTTCTCGGGGTGCTTCATAAAGGTTTCAAACAGGGTGGACACCACGTTTTTTGCCTTTTCGTCCTCCCCCTTGGCAACGGGGTTGTTATACACGCTGGCAAACATAAAGCTGCGAAGTGCCATCATGGCATCGTGCACGCCCTCCGACATCTCCACAACCGGTTTTCCCAGACTTGTGTTTACGATATCGTGAATCATGGTGTCGATACGCTCGCCGTGGGTTTTGCCCAAAATATCGGTGCAGGCTTTGGGAATATCGTCCGATGAAATGATACCGCCGCGAACGGCATCGTCAATATCGTGGTTGATATAGGCAATGCGGTCGGCAAGCTTGATGATTTTGCCCTCTAAGGTCTGCGCCTCGTGCTCGCCTGCGTGGTTTAACACGCCGTCGCGCACCTCAAAGGTTAAATTAAGCCCCGTGTCATTTTCCAAAAAATCAATCACCCTGAGGCTCTGCTCATAGTGGCGGAAGCCTTTGGAGCAGATGCTGTTAAGCACGTTTTCGCCGGAGTGCCCGAAGGGAGTGTGCCCCAAATCGTGCGCCAGAGCAATGGCTTCGGTTAAGTCCTCATTTAAACGAAGAGCGCGGGCGATGGTGCGGGCTATCTGGGAAACCTCCATGGTGTGGGTCAGACGGGTGCGGTAATGGTCACCTGCCGGCGCTAAAAACACCTGGGTTTTGTGCTTTAAACGGCGGAAGGACTTGGCGTGAATCACGCGGTCACGGTCCCGCTGGAAGGCGGTGCGGACGGTGCAGGGTGAAATATCCCTTTCACGCCCACGCGTTTCGGCGGACAAGGTGGCATATGGGGCGAGGATGATTTTTTCCTGCGCCTCTGTGGTTTCCCGAACTGTCATAAAATCCCTCTTTTCAGAAAACTATTCTAAAATATTGGATGTAATCTGGTCAACGCCCATGGCGCGGAGCGCTTCGGCGGCTTCTTTCCCGTCGCAGGTCCAGCAGTTCACCGTCATGCCCAGACCGTGCATTTTGTCCACCAGCTCACGGGTGAGCAGGGTGTATTTTGCGTCCATGTCCAACCGATATGTCTTCATGGTGCCAAGCATTTCGTCGGTGATGGGGTTTGATGTTAAGAACTGGGCAACCGCATCGGGAGCGATGCCTCTTAAATCTATCAGATTCTCCATATAAAAGGATATGAAAATGGTGTCTTCCAAATGTCCCAGGTCGCGGATGATTTCCGTGATTTCACGGATTTTGTCCGGCTGGATGCGGTTTTTCAGCTCTAAAACCGCTTTCTTTCCGTAGGTTTTGCAAACGGTGATATACTCGGAAAGGGAAGGCATGCGAAGGTCGGGACGGGTGGTGTATTCTCCCTGCCATTTCAGGGGCAGAGCGCGCAGGGTGTCATAGTCCGTTTCCTCTAAAATCAGGTCGGAATCGGCAAGCCGCGTAGCGCTGTCGTCATGATGCAGGATGAATCTTCCGTCGCGCGTTACATGCACGTCGGTTTCAATGCCATAGTAGCTGCGGTTTGCCGCCGCAACGAAGGCAGGCATGGTGTTTTCCGTTTCAATACCGCTCAGGCCGCGGTGGGCAATCATTTTCACATCGTTAAAATTACAGTGTATGGTATCCATGGAAAGCCTCCTGAAACATAATATATTCCTATTATATCGCATCCTGTGGCGCATTTCAAGAAAAAACACAAAAAATAGCCGAAAAAATGTGCGGTTTCGGGAACGGAATACGGAAAACGGAAAAAGGGCAGAATACAGGGCAGGTTTTATCGGGAAATGCTTTACATCTTATGGAAATGGGTGTATAATTGAGAGGGTAAAAATACACAGGGAGTGTTTCTGAATGAAAAAATTGCGGCAATCTGTATGGTCTGGCTGATGCTTTGCAGCGCGGCTTCGGCATATTATTTCCCCGAACCGGATTGGGGCGCGCTTTTAAAAGAAAAGAAATCCATGGTGAGTCAAACGGATTTTGAGCTTTATATGGAGGGGTCGGTTTCCGCTTCTCCTTACTACGGCGCGAAACTTGAGCCCCGCGGCGGCGCATACTTTGGCATGGTGGCGGAAACGGCGGATTTTTTAGACCCGTTGGGTGCGTATCTGACCTATATCTCCATGGACGACCGGGAGACAGATATATACTATCCTGCCAACGAAATCATCCGAAGAGACAACTGCGTGGTAACGGTGGGGTATAATGTCAGCAGCCTTGGAAAGGTGGATTATGATACCATCCGCCGGACTCTGGAAAATTTAGCGTCTTACGGAAAGCCTATGCTGATTCGCTTTGCCAACGAAATGAACGTTTCTTCGCTGGGCGATGAGCCGGAAGAATATATCCGTATGTTTCGCACCGTGGCAGACATGGTGCACGAATATGAAAACTTTGCGGTGGTGTGGTCGCCCAACGATATGGGTGCGTTAGACCGTCCCTTTTCCTGCTACTATCCCGGAGACGCGTATGTGGACTGGGTTGGCGTCAGCTCCTATATGAAAATGTATTTCCAGGGGAACACCGCCACCAAGGATAAGGATGCCACCTATTTTATGACCGGGGATTATGCCTGGGCAACCAACGCCTTAAAGCCCATCATCACCTTTATGGAGCAAAACGGCATCGAAAAACCGGTGATGCTCTCGGAATGCGGCGTAACCACGGAAAACATTCACAAAGCGGCATCGGAAGCCTGGGCAGCACCGCGGCTTCGGAATCTTTACTACAATGTGTTAATGAAGTATCCGCAGGTGAAACTGATCAACTATTTTAATGTGTACCGCCCCGAAAAAGAGACCTATTATGTGCACGATGAGAGCGGTCGGTATAAAGACAGAACCACCGACAAGCCTTATGCCATGGAGATTATGAAAGAGGCGGTGTCTTCCGGTGCTTATATTTCCGAGGCGGGCGGTGAGCCGGCATTTGTATTCGTTCCGGCAAACTCTGGCTACACGGCGGCATCGGCAGACGGGATCATTGATTTATACACCCTGGCGCATGTGCCGAAGGTGCCGCAGCTTTCCGTGCACTATTATGTGGACGGCGTGTGGTTCGGCGAACGCAGGGAAGCGCCCTATAAAATCAGCCTGGATTTAGCAGGCTTTGCCGATGGGGAGCACACCGTTCGCATCGTATCAAACGGCATGGAAAAGGCATACACCTTTATCAAACGCGGCAACGGCATCTGCTTCGGCGGTGAGCCGGACGGTGCGGTGCTTCAGGCGGCAGGCGGCGCTCCTGCAAACAACACCATCCGCGTGCTGGTAAACGGAAATCAGGTTTCCTTTGATGTGCCGCCGCAGATTATCGGAGACCGCACCATGGTGCCTGTCCGTGCTATTTTCGAGGCGCTGGGCGCAACCGTGGAATGGATTCCGGAAACAAAAACCGTGAAAGCCGTGCGTGGAGGCACAACCGTTACCCTTCAGATAGACAGCGCGTCAATGACCGTGAACGGACAAAGCGTGACATTGGATGTCCCTGCGCAGATTGTGGGAGACAGAACCCTGGTTCCCGTCCGCGCCGTGTCGGAAGGCTTTGGCTGCAGGGTAACATGGGACGGCGCTGGTAAAACGGTTATCGTAGAGGAGTAATGCATAGGAGATGCTTGCGAAAGTCCTGCCTTTTTCGACAGTATGAGGCAGGTGCTTTTGGGTATCTCCTATCTTTAATTTACACAAAAATATCTGTATTTTTCCCATAGAACAAAGCAAAGCGATTTGGTATAATAAAGAAAAACGGCAAAAAGGAGTTTTTTTATGTTTGAACATATTACGCTGGAAATGAGTTTAAAGCCTTTTAAGAAAACGGATACCTGCTACATCCGCACCGTGTGCGAAAGGGTTTTTGAGCAGTGGAAGCCCTTGGTAAAGGATGCAGAAACCGTGTCCGTGATGCTGTGGTGCGCCGACGGGTCGGAGCTTTTGGACTACCGGGGAAATGAGGAGGATTCCTTTGAGTGGTGCCGGTTCTGGGGCGGAGCCAATCCGAGAGAGGGGAGCCATGCAGATATTGACCCCGAGGGATTGGGACTCCATTCGCGGAACTACCCCTATATGGACCATCCTCCTGTGATGACCTATCGGATTTTAAAGGAAATTGTGAAAGAATTCAAATGCGCAGGGAAACGGATTTTAGGAGAAAACAAAGTGATTCTGGTGGGCGAAACGGTGGACCCCGGTCCGGAATTTGCCGTTTCCGATTTTAAATATAACCGACACAACGAAATCTGTCTGGGCAACGATATGGGAAAAGCCACTATGGTGTGCGCTCATGCAAAGCTTTCCGGAGACAACGTTTCCTACGCCGGCTTTCCCAACGGTATTCCGGACGGACTTCCTTTCGGTACTTTTTTGGGAAGACAGGCACAGGCATTTTTAACGGATATGGGCTTTGATTTTCTGTGGCTTTCCAACGGACTTGGCTTTGGTCGGGAAACCTGGAGTGCAGAGGGTGCGATATTTGATGGGAATAGCTTTGACGCCACAACCCTCCCCGAAGTAAAACGCGAGGTGGTGGAATTCTGGAGCTTATTCCGTAAGGAATGCCCCGATTTTCCCGTTCGCACAAGGGGAACCAATATGTCTGCCGGCATCGATATGGCATCGGACGGTGTGCCTCTTTCCGAAATTTATCAAAAGGCAGAGGGCGTGCTTCCTCCGCCAAACTCTCCCTGGGCGGCTATCAATTTTGATTTCGGTCTGGAGATTATGGGGCATATGTCCCGTATTGCGGAGCTTCCCGACAAAGACTATATGTTCCGCTACTATATTCACGATCCCTGGTGGCTGAACAGCCCCCGGTATGACAGATACGGCGGTAAGCCCCACGATATTTATCTGCCTGCGGCAATATCCCGCATTGACGAAGAAGGAGGCATCGGTCTTCCTTCCCACATCTCGTTTTTGTCTATTGACAATTCCTACGGCGACCTGCCGGATAGCTGCGCAGTAGAGCCTATTCCGCACCTCTTAAAAGCCAAAAAGGATGCGCCGGACGGCATCGCGCCTCTGGTGTGGGTGTATCCCTTCTCTGAGTATGGGAAAGCAGACAGCGGCGAGGCGCTTGCCGCCATGTATAGCGGCGATTGGTTTGTTCGCGGCGGTATCAACTGCGGTCTGCCCCTTTCGCAGGTAGTGTCCTCGGATATTTTTGCAAAGCTTGATAAAAAACTGTTTTCGGGAAGCATCTGCATCACGCCGGTGCCCTTTGCCGGAAGCAAGCGGGAGGAAGAAATTCTTTCTTATATGCAGGCGGGCGGCAAGGTGCTTTTGTATGGCAATATGTCGATTGCATCGGAGAAAATGCGTGCCTTTTTCGGCATCGCGCTCAAAGAGGAGAAAACCGGCGAAGTACATGTTTCGGTTTTCGGCGAGGATAAGGGCAAAACCGTGGTGGATTCTGTTCGTTGCGGCGGCGGTTTAAACGCCGTGGCAGAAAACAGCTTTGCGGCAGCAGACGGCTATGCCGCAGGCGTAGCCAGGGATAACGCCGTGTGGGTGCAGAGCATCGTTTCGGAACGGAATGCGAAAGCAGACGGCTCCTTTTTCGGCGAACGGCTTTTGGTGTATGCCTTAAAGCACTTTGGCATTTTTCTTGATTTTTCCAAGGAAGACCGGGCAAAATCACCGGTGCTTTCGGTGCAGAGATTGGAAAACGGATTCACGGTTTCCGTCTTCACTCCGGACACCACGGTGGAAACAAAAGTGAAAACGCCTCTCGGCGCGCCGGTTCTCATCGGCTACGAAACGGAGGTTTCGGGAAACTGCGCTTCCTATCGGTTCCCCAAAGCAGAGCATGCAGAGCTTCGGGCATTTGTGGAGCAGGCGTCCGGCACTGTGGGTTGCCGTGAGGTGGCACCCGTCAGCGCGCAGTACAGAAGAAGAATCGAGCTTTCGGGACTTTCGGATGCAACGGTTCGTCTGTTCGGGGAAAGCTATTGTGCGGATGATTTAGGCGTTGTGTTGAACAGCCACGAGGATTTCTATTTTGTGGGTGATGAGATTTCCGGACGATTCGTGACCGACAGCACGGGAACATATTTTGAGGCAGAGCATGTGACGGGAATGTTGGTGTTCTCCATGCCGATGCGAGAAAAACGGAGATTTTAAAATGAAAAAAGTATGCTGAAAACAAAAGGATATCAGGCGAGCATAAAAAATAAGCCGTGGCATTTGATATGCACCCCAAAAGTGTCTAACTTTTGGGGTGCATATCACGTTCTGCTTGTTGCTCCCGTTCTTTATTTTTGCATGTTATATGAATCCCTCCTGTCATGTGGTTGCTTCTATTTGAACCTGCCTTTCACACCGCCTTCGTTTTTGTAAAAGTTAACAATCGGTTAAATTTCCGGAATACTTTGACATTACGCAAGTTTTGTGTTATACTATAATATAAATATAATAAAATGCATACCTATGGGTATCATAATGCAGAAATAATATGGTATTGCAATACATGAGGTGAACCGACTTGAAAAAACTGTTTGAAAAAATCATCGGCTCGTACAGTGACAGAGAGCTGAAACGAATCCGTCCCATTGCCGACAAGGTTATGGCGCTGGAAGCAGAATACGAAGCATTGTCCGACGAAGCATTAAAAGCCAAGACGGCAGAATTCCGTGACCGTCTGGCAAAGGGCGAAACGCTGGATGAGCTTCTCCCCGAAGCCTTTGCAACGGTGCGTGAAGCGTCCTGGCGTGTGCTCAGTATGCGCCATTTCTATGTGCAGATTATCGGTGGTATCATTCTGCATCAGGGCAGAATCGCTGAAATGAAAACCGGTGAAGGTAAAACACTGGTATCCACCCTGCCGGCGTATCTAAACGCGCTGTCCGGCAAGGGCGTTCACATCGTTACCGTCAACGACTATCTGGCAAAGCGAGACAGTGAGTGGATGGGTAAGGTGTTTAAATTCTTAGGCCTTTCCGTGGGTCTTATCATCCACGATGTGGAGCCTGAGGACAGAAAAGCGGCGTATGAAGCCGACATCACCTACGGTACCAATAACGAGTTCGGCTTCGACTATCTGCGTGATAACATGGTTATCTACAAGGAGCAGATGGTGCAGAGAGGTCAGAACTTTGCCATCGTCGATGAAGTGGACTCCATTTTAATCGACGAAGCGAGAACGCCTCTGATTATCTCCGGTGCAGGCGACAAGTCCACCGAGCTGTATCAGATTGTGGACCGTTTTGTGAAGCATCTGAAAGCCTACAAAATTGCAGAAACCGATTCCAAGGAATCTTATGAAGATGTGGATGCGGATTACTTAATCGACGAAAAAGGCAAAACCGCAACCCTGTTAAAATCCGGTGTGGAAAAGGCAGAACGTGCCTTTAACCTGGAAAACCTTTCTGACCCTGAAAACATGACGCTGTCCCACCATATTAACCAGGCGCTGAAAGCACACGGCACCATGGCGCGCGACAGAGACTATGTGGTAAAAGACGGCGAGGTTATCATTGTCGACGAGTTCACCGGCCGTATGATGTTCGGTCGTCGTTACAGCGACGGTCTGCATCAGGCAATTGAAGCGAAAGAAAACGTGAAGGTAGAACGTGAGAGCAAAACGCTGGCTACCATCACCTTCCAGAACTATTTCCGTTTATACACCAAGCTTTCCGGTATGACCGGTACGGCGCTTACCGAGGAAACCGAATTCCAGGAAATCTATAAGCTGGATGTTATCGTGGTTCCCACCAATAAGCCCTTGGCAAGAAAAGATTTGTCCGACGCGGTTTATAAAACCGAAAAGGGTAAGTTCATCGCCGTTTTAGAGCAGGTAAAGGAATGCCACGAAAAGGGCCAGCCGGTTCTGGTTGGTACCGTCACCATCGAAAAGTCCGAGCTTTTATCCGCCATGCTGAAGCGAAACGGCATCAAGCATGAGGTCTTAAACGCCAAGTTCCACGAAAAGGAAGCAGAAATCGTGGCGCAGGCAGGTAAGTTCGGCGCTGTTACCATTGCCACCAACATGGCAGGCCGTGGTACCGATATTATGCTGGGCGGTAACGCAGAATTTATGGCGAAGCATGAAATGAAGCGGATGCAGTATTCCGACGAGATGATTGTGGAAGCCACCGGCTTCGGCGAAACCGACAACGAAGAAATCATCGAAGCGAGAAAAACCTTCTCCGAGCTTTTGGCAAAATATAAAGCACAGATTGCGCCCGAGGCTGACAAGGTGCGCGAGGCAGGCGGTCTTTTTATCATCGGTACAGAGCGTCACGAATCCAGACGAATCGATAACCAGCTTCGTGGTCGTGCCGGCCGTCAGGGTGACCCCGGTTATTCCAAGTTCTTTATTTCGCTGGAAGACGATTTAATGCGTCTCTTCGGCTCCGACCGTGTGAAGGGTGTGGTGGACTCTTTAGGCCTTGAGGAAACAGAAGCCATTGAGAACAAAATGCTCACCGGCGCGATAGAAACCTCGCAGAAACGCGTGGAAGGCAGAAACTTTGATATCCGTAAACATGTCCTGCAGTATGACGATGTAATGAACCAGCAGCGTGAGGTTATTTACTCCCAGCGCCAGAAGGTATTAAACGGCGAAAGCATCAAGGACAATATCTATAAGATGATTGAAGACTTCACCGACGAAACCATTCTGCGGTTCACCGGCGAGAGCGACGATCCCTCCGGCTGGAACCTGACAGGTATGCTGGAATTTTTAGAAGGCGTATACCTGCCCGAGGGCGCAGTTCACTACACCGAAGAAGAAACGCTGGATTTAGTGAAAGAACGCCTGCGTGAAGACTTAATCAAAACGGCGAAGGCATACTACGAAGAACGCGAAGCCGAGTTCGGCGATGAAATGATGCGTGAAATCGAGCGCGTGGCGCTTCTGCGTGTGGTCGACAGCAAGTGGATTGACCATATCGATGCCATGGACCAGTTGAAAAACGGTATTTCCCTCCGTGCATACGGTCAGCGTGACCCGGTTATCGAATATAAGTTCGAAGGCTTCGACATGTTCGAGGAAATGATTGCCTCCATCCGTGAGGATACCTTAAAGCTGATTTACCATGCAAAAATCGAAAAACCGGTAGAACGCGTGCAGGTGGCAAAACCCATTGAACCGGCAGGGGACGGCACCATTGCCAAATCCTCCCGTAAGGTGGGCGAAAAAGTGGGCAGAAACGATCCCTGTCCCTGCGGCTCCGGCAAAAAATATAAAAAATGCTGCGGTTTAAACGCAGAATAATTTCCGAATAAAAATACAACTTGAAGGGAATGAAGAAGATGTTGGTTGAGTTCGATCAGTACAGATTAGACTTAGAATCCATGGAAAACGACATAACAGAAATGGGGGATTCACTTTGAAATCCCCAAGCTGGAATCTAAAATAAAAGAGCTTGAGGAAACGGCTGCGCAGGAAGGCTTCTGGGACGATCTGGAAAAATCGCAGAAGGTTCTGCAGGAAACCAAGCAGCTGAAGGACAAAGTGGAAAAATACGAAGGCTTAAAGGGCGAATGGGAAGACATGTGCACGTTGGTGGAGCTTGCCATCGATGAGGACGATGAATCGTTGCTTTCCGAAATCGAGGAAGGCTACAAAGCCCTTTGCGAAAAGCTGGAAACCATGAGACTGGATACGCTCCTTTCCGGTAAATACGATGCAAACAACGCCATCATTGCCATCCACCCCGGTGCAGGCGGTACCGAGGCGCAGGACTGGGCGGCGATGCTTCTTCGTATGTACCAGAGATGGGGCGAACGCCGCGGCTTCACCGTGGAAACCTTAGACTATCTAGCAGGCGACGAAGCGGGCATCAAGAGCGTTACCATTCAGCTCAGCGGCCCCAACGCCTATGGCTATGCCAAGTGCGAAAAGGGTGTGCACCGCTTGGTGCGTATCTCGCCCTTTGACGCGTCGGGAAGACGGCACACCTCCTTCACATCGGTGGACGTTATGCCCGAAATCAATGACGATATCGAGGTAAATATCAACCCCGAGGATATCCGTGTGGACACCTTCCGTGCCAGCGGTGCCGGCGGTCAGCATATCAATAAAACCGACTCGGCTATCCGTATGACACATATCCCCACCGGCGTGGTGGTATCCTGTCAGACCGAGCGCTCCCAGCACCAGAACCGTGACACGGCAATGAAAATGCTGAAAGCAAAGCTGGTGGAAATGGCAGAACGGGAGCATATGGAAAAAATCGAGGACTTAAAAGGCGATATGAAAGACATCGCCTGGGGCAGCCAGATCCGTTCCTATGTGTTCCACCCGTATAACATGGTAAAAGACCACAGAACCAACTTTGAAGTGGGCAATATCGGCGCGGTGATGGACGGCGATTTAGACGGATTCATCAATGCGTACTTAAAAGGCGCGAATGCGGGAACTTTGAATTTGAAATAACGGGATGCAAGCCGTCAACTTCGGCCACTCGCCTACGCCGCAAGCGGCTTGCCTTGAGGAAAGTTTTGACATGGGCACTGTTACCCGAATTGAAAATTCGGACAGTGCTCCAAAACAGCGCAGAGGATATATATCCATTCTGCATCCATTTTTCCTGTCCCTGATTGCGTGCGAAAAATATAAAATGAGCCGGGTTTCCCCGGCTTTTTTGCTAAAAGTATGATGGCGTAGTGCGATAAATAAAGGTATATATATCGCGCAAGAGGTGAAAGCTATGACAAAAGAGCAGGTTCAAAAGTTTATCCAAGAGGCGTATGGCATTGAGGCGGATTTTCCTTTTTCGCCGCCGGAGGATACGGCGGTGTTTCGCCATAAGGACACGCGGAAATGGTTCGGCATCATCATGGAAATTCCCAAAAGCAGATTGGGGGATTTCGGCGAGGAAAAGGTCTTTGTGATGAATCTGAAGTGCGACACCTGCCTTGCCGGCTCGCTTCACACCATAGACGGCATTTTTCCTGCCTACCATATGAACAAAGAACATTGGATTTCTGTTCTGCTGGACGGCACCGTACCAAAGGAGTTAGCCGAAAACCTGATTGATACCAGCTTTCGGCTGACGGGGAAAAGGAATGCAAAATGCAAAAGGCAAAGTGCAAAATGAGCCGGGGTTTTTTATTGCATTTGTGGGAAAATTATGATACAATGTATCTAAAAGAAACACAAATATGAAGAAAAAGGAGCAAACGCCATGAAAAAGAAACTGATATTTTCCTTTCTTTTTATATGCCTCACCATTTTAGCCTTCGGCGCCATCAGCGCCTCGGCGGCAACCTATGGGGATTTAACGTATGAGGTATGGGATGACGAAGTGACGATTACGGATTGTAATACTGCCGCCACAGAAGTGAATATCCCTGAAAAAATCAACGGATATCCGGTAACGAGCATAGGGAATCGTGCGTTTTATAATTACGACAGCCTTGTCACCGTCACCATCCCCGACAGCGTAACGAGCATAGGGAGTTATGCGTTTTCTAATTGCACCAGCCTTGCCACCATCACCATCCCCGACAGCGTAATGAGCATAGGGAGTTATGCGTTTTCTAATTGCACCAGCCTTTCCGAAGTGCATATCACAGATATGGCAGCCTGGTGCCGGATTGATTTTGGTAGTTACGATGCCAATCCGTTACGTTATGCAAACAAGCTTTATTTAAACGGCGCGCTTGTAACGAAGCTTACCATCCCCGACAGCGTAACGAGCATAGGGAGTTATGCGTTTCGTAATTGCACCAGCCTAGCCACCATCACCATCCCCGACAGCGTAACGAGCATAGGGGATGATGCGTTTTATAATTGCGACAGTCTTGTCACCGTCACCATCGGCAAAGGCGTTACAATGATTCCGGAAAAAGCGTTTTATGGTTGCGGTAACTTGCAATCCGTTTGCCTTCCGGCAGAGCTTCTTTATATCCGGAACGATGCGTTTAATTCCTGCCCCAACATTCAAACGGTGTTTTACACAGGCACAGAAGCGGAGTGGAACAGCGTTCTGAAATATAACCGAAACGAAAATCTTACCAATGCGGATATCATTTATCAGGCAGAGCAGAAAACCTACCGGTTCGTAACCAACTGTGAAAGCACGATTCCGGCTATCACCGACTACGCCGTTTTCGTGTCTCCTGCTGTGGAGAATGAGAACGCTACATTTCTGGGCTGGTTTGACAACGAAGCGCTCAGCGGAAATCCCGTTTCGTTCCCTTATTATGGGAAAGCGACCACCCTGTACGCCGCATGGACGGACAGAACAGGCGAAAGCTTCGACGATGCGTTTATCTTAAAAGCGGACGGAGAATATCCGGTTACCATTTCGGAATCCGGTCAGCTTGTGTATTATCAGTTCGTGCCAACGGTGACGAAAAACTATCGGTTTTATTCCACGGGAAGCCGTGATACCTACGGGTATTTATACAACAAAAACCAAAGCCGCCTGACATATGATAATGATTCCGGCGACGGAAGCAATTTCAGCTTCACTTATCAGCTGACGGCGGGGGAAACCTATTATATTGCCGTGAAGCTCTATAGCGGCACCGGTTCCTTCACGCTGGTTTCGGAAACCCTTGTGGACTACAAACTTGGCGGCATCACCATAAAGGATGCCTCCGGTGCGGTGCTTTCTTCTATCCCCAAGGGCGAGTTTTTCGCCACGGTTTCCATGTCCAACGTTTGCGCCACCGAGGATTCCACCGTGGTGCTGGCGCAGTACACAGACACGGGCGCATTTCGCGGCGTGATGTATGTGAGCACCGAGGACCTGCCTCAGGGTTCTACCATCAACGTCACCATCCCCATCAACACCGCAAACGGCGATGTGGCACAGCTCAAAGCCTTCGTGTGGGAATCCTTTACGTCTATGACGCCTGTGGGCGTGCCTGTTGTATTTCCGGCAGAATAACTTATAAGGAGAGTGTTTGATGGAAACATTGAACCACGAAACAGAACAAAAGCTCAAGGAGCTTCAGAAACAAAAACATGCGTGCGACAGATTGCTACTCAAGTGCGAATGGGTGATTGGTGTGCTTTCCTGCATCGTTTTGCTTGCGCCGATTGTTCTCGGTTCGCTTTTGCCCATGGAGGAGTGGAAAAGGGTAGTTCTTGTCTTTTCCGGCTTTATTCCGGCAATGGTGGGCATTTGCTTCTCCGTAAAAATCGAGCAGGTGGCAGGCTATTATGTGTGCGAGCATTGCGGCAAAAAGCATGTCCCCACCTACAAAGCAGTCTTCCTTGCGCCCCATATGGGCAGAACAAGATACATGACATGCCCTGCCTGCGGCAAAAAGTCCTGGCAGAAAAAGAAAGTGGAAACGAAATAAAAGATATGCGAAGCGTTTGGACAGCCCACGCTTCGCTTTTTTGTGCCGATTTGGGATTTTCAAACGGAAACTTGACGAAACGGCGAAAATGTGATACACTAAATAGTTGAGGTGAGAGGTTTGCTGATGCTGTATAGCTTTGATACATCTTCCATGTCCGACGAGGCATTTTTAAAGATGTATGAAGCCTGTGACAAATCCCGAAAACTGAAAATCGACCGTTTGAAAAAAGAGCCGGACAAGAAATTGTCTGTGGCGGCAGGGATGCTGGCGCGCAGGGGGATTGCGCAGTATTTCGGCATAAGCCCCAAGGAGGTGGCTTTCCGCTGCAGTAAAACCGGCAAGCCCTATGCGGATGGGCTGGACATTCATTTCAGCCTGAGCCATTCGGGAACCATGGCGGTTTGCGCCATTTCCGACCGTCCCGTGGGCATCGATATCGAAAAGGTGCGGAATGTGAATATGCGCGTGGCGCAGAAAATGTTCACGCCCAAAGAGCAGTATTATATCTTCTCCGACAAGAAAAAAATCCAGAGACGGTTCTTTGAAATCTGGACGAAGAAGGAAGCTTACGTCAAGAAAATGGGAACGGGCATTTCCGATTTTTTAAGCTTCGACGTGGTGGGAGACAAATCGGTTTACCTGGTAAAAGAGAAAAAATACGTGGTGGCTGTGGCTGTTACGGAATAGAAGCAGTAGGTTTTGAAAAAGTCCTGCTGCTTTATTTTTTTTGTTTTTTGTGAAGTGCTTTCGTTTCGTGGCATCCGAGACACAACAAAAGCACAATCCGTGCCCGGACTTGTTTCCTGACACAACCTGTAAAAGAGCACCCACCAATTATCACTTAAAAAACAAGCATAGCGTGCCGAGAAAACCCGGCACGCTTTCTTTTTACAAAACGGTATTATTGCAAATCAGTTTACACTCTTCTTACAACGGCAACGCCTTCTGCCGATGGAGTTGATTTCTCTGTCAGTCACAGCAGCAATGCTTATTTCCCACCGCGCTGTTAAAGCTTTCGCACTCCTCCCGTTCCGGTGGGAAGAATTCATCAAAGGGGAAGGAAATCTTTTCGAACAGGTCGCAGGGGCTGTCGTCGCAGGATGTGGTGCACTCTTTCTGCGGCACACAGAAATCGTACGCCGGAATCAGAAGCTGTACGCTCCGTTCCAGCTTTACGATGGAAAACAGACCGATGGAAACGAACACTCTCTTGCGCTCGCCGCTTAACACCAGGCGGTCATCAAACACATGGCACACGCACTCGGGTACGGAGGAAAAGTCGATATCATCGGTGCAGCAGCACATTTTATCGTCTAAATCCACAACCTTTGCCGAAAGTGCCAAGGGGTCCACCACCTCAACCACCGCCTTGGGCATATTGGTTTTCTGCCAGAGCTGCTCGTCGAAGCTATCGTAGCTATAGCGGGATTCAAACACCTTCGCCGCACCGTCGGAGCCGAAGAGAATTGCCTTTTTGTCGAAGGTGGCAAGACCTTCCACCTGGGTGGGTCTGCCTGTGCCGGTGAACACATCCAGCGTGATTTTAAAGAAGAACTTGATGTCCACGGAGTAGTAGCCCTTGTTAAAGGGGATGGGCTCCACATCGGGGAACGCCCAGATGATTTCCGCTTTTTTCACCTTGATGTTCATGGCCTTATCCACCAGTTCCTGACCGCAGGCGGTTAAAAACACTCTTGCATCCTCGATGCAGTCCTTATCCTTGCAGGAATCGTAAACCTTATCTGTATGTACGCAAACGGCGTTTTTGATGTCCTCGCAGGGGGATACGGGCGAGGTGTACTTTCTTTCTCCCATGGGAAAACCTCCTGAAAATGATTTTAGAGTTCTGACTCTACAACACTATATGTTATCTCTTTCGGATGTGTGACACTTTGGAGAAAAATAAAAATGGGGTTGTGTTTCCGGGGAGAATATGGTATGATGGAACATAGAAAAAGAAAAGCGTTTGGGAGGATAGCCATGGGAAAAAAGAAGATTTTAGTTCTGCAATTCCGCCACGAAACCAACTCCTTTTGTCCGGCTCTTTCGGATGGTGCAGCATTCCGGAATCTGGAATTTGATATGGGGGAAGATGCGTTTTCGGCACATCGTGGCTCAGGTACGGAAATGGGCGCGTTTTTAGATGTGCTGGAAGGACGGGAAGATATAGAACTGATTCCCGTTGCGGCGCTGACGGCAAACCCGGCAGGTCCCGTTACGGAGGATGTATATTTGTATGTACTGGAAAACTTGCAGGCTGCCATGCTGAAGCACTCACCCATTGACGGCGTGCTTTTATGCCTGCACGGTGCCATGGTGGCGCAAAAGCATCCGGACGGCGAAGGCGACCTTTTAGAGGATATCCGCCGATACGCAGGGTGGGATATTCCCGTGGTTGCCACATTGGACCTGCACGCCAATGTGACGGAAAAAATGGCGCACTGTGCAACGGCGCTGATTCCCTATGAACGGTACCCCCACACGGATTCATACGAAACAGGGCGTGTTGCCGCGCAGCTTTTTGCAGATGCGTTGGACGGCAAAATCACGCCTGTGACGGTGTATCGCAGAGTGCCGTATCTTCTTCCTCTGTTTCCTGACGCAGAGCCTCCCATGTGCAGAATTTATGCGTTTGCAGCGGAACTGAAAGAAAGGTATCACCTGATGGAGCTTCGCTTCACCCACGGATTTTTCCTTTCCGATATTGAGGAAATGGGCATGGCGGTTTTAGCCGTGTCGGACGGTGACGAGAACGCGGCAAATGCGGCGGCAGAGGAGCTTGCGGCATTGATCCGGGAAAGCATTCCCGATTTAAAACGGCATTACCCCGACCTGGAGGATGTGCTGGACGAGGCAGAACATTCGCCGGACACACCCTTTGTGATTGCAGACGCATCAGATAATCCGGGTGCAGGCGGCTTTGGTGACACCACCCATATCCTGCGGCGGATTTTAGAAAGAGGCATGCAGGGCGCCGTGATTGCCACCATTGTGGACGCCGAAAGTGTGGAGCGGTGCATCGAGGCAGGTGTGGGCGCATTTATTTCTCTTAAGATAGGCGGAAAAAGCGATGCATCATTTTCAGGAGGCCCCCTTGCCGTTTCCGGCTATATCAAACGGATTACGGACGGCACCTACACCGTAACTGCCCAAATGGATCATGGAAGCAAAATGCGCCACGGAAAAACGGTGCTTTTAGAGGTGGAAGGCAATGCGGTGATTTTATCTTCCTACCCCCGTCAGCCTTGGGATCTTGGCATTTTTACCAGTCACGGAATCATGCCGGAACAGCAGAAAATTCTGGTAACCAAATCTGCCATTCATTACCGCGCGGCATACGGAACCATAGCGAAGAAGATGGTTGCCGTGGCTCTTCCCGGCTACAGCACCCCTGTGCCGGACGGCATCCCCTTTCAGCACTTGAAAGGCTGATGGCATAATGGACAAAGAAGCAGGCATATACATAAGCCACACACCATAAAAGGAAGGGTTGCTTATGTTTTCAGGATGCTTATTCGCACTTCTGTATTTCCTGCAGTACGGCGCATTTTTAGTGTCCTATGTTTCGGGACAGAACAAATTCCCCAAGCCGCTGACGGCGGCAGAGGAGAGGGCTTTGATTGCCCGTGCCGCAAAGGGCGAAAAAGCGGCGAAGGATGCGCTGGTGGAGCGAAATCTCCGACTGGTTGCCCACATCGCCAAAAAGTATAACCACGTGGCAGGCTGCGATGAGGACGACTTGGTTTCCATCGGTACAATCGGTCTGATGAAAGCCGTTTCCACCTTCGACTACCAAAAGCAGGCGCGCCTTGCCACCTACGCGGCACGGTGCATTGAAAACGAAATTTTAATGACCATCCGTGCCGGCAAAAAGCTGAAGCAGGAAATCTCTCTGCAGGAGTGCCTGGGGCACGATGCGGAGGGCAACGAGGTCACATTTATGGATATTCTCCCATCCGAGGAGGCAGAGGTTGCCGACACCGTGGGGACGGATATGGAAATCCGCAGAATGCTGGGCTTTGTGAAAAACCGTTTGCAGGGAAGAGACAGGGAAATCATCGTAAAACGGTACGGTCTGGGCGTGCGCCCGCGTACGCAGCAGGAAATTGCAAAGGAGCTGGGCATCTCCCGCTCTTATGTGTCGAGAATCGAGAAAAAAGCACTGGCGCTTCTGGCAAAATGCTTAGAGGAGCCAATCCATACACACGAAAAACAGAAAGGATGAACCACCATGATAGGAATGCGAGCACACGATTTAGAATACGGAGACATTGAGATGCTCTCCGACAAGCTGGCGTTTTATAATAAACACACCGTTCAGCTGGCACTTTTAAAATCCGTTGCCAATGTGAATTTATCCGACGGCGCTTTTTCACCGGGGCTGGCGCGATACATCAAAAAAGCGCTGGATAAAAACGATATCAGCATCTCGGTTTTAGGCTGCTATATTAACCCCATCTGTCCCGATAAAGAGGAGCGCGCAAAGCAGATTGCCCGATTTAAGGAGCATATTCGTTACGCCAAATATTTAGGTGCCGATATGATCGGAACGGAAACAGGCTCGGTGCACCCCCAAGGGCTCTTTGACCCTTATAACCACTCGGAGGAAAACTACCAAGACTTTTTGGGCGTTATCCGCGAGCTGGCAGAGTATGCCGAAAAAATGGGCGTTTGCATCGGGATTGAAGCCGTGACCATATTCACCATCCACTCTCCCGAAACCATGAAACGGATGCTGGATGACCTGAATATGCCCAACGTGTTCGTGATTTTTGACCCCTGCAACTACTTAAACAAGGAAAACTATAAAAATCAGCGGGAAATCTTCCAAAAAGCCTTTGATTTGTACGGTGACCGCATCGCGGTGGTGCATTGCAAGGATTTTACCGTAACGGAGGAAGGTCTCACTTATGCACTTCCCACAGAGGGCGAGCTGGATTATCCCTTTTTAGCAGAGCTCATCAACGCAAGAAAACCGCATATTTCTCTCCTTCTGGAGGAAGTGAAGGAAAAGGATGTAACCCGTATCACCGAAAAGATTCGTCAGGTGTTCGGTCGGTAATGGGCGAAAGCATGGTTTCCGAAAGCGAAATAAAGTCAACCAAAAGCGTGCCGGATGGTGCGCTTTTTTACTGTAATGGGGTATTAGCACTTATAAGTGGAGGTAGATGTGTGCAATATGTGAAAAAAGTGATATAAAGTGGTGAAAGGTGGCAAAAATATCACTTTTTGTCATGAAAGTGGAGCGAATTGGCTAAATTACGGTATCCAACGGCTGATTACTCTGCAAAAGAAAGGCGTTTTTTCGGATTTTCTCAAAATCGTAGCGGGGCTTTGAATCCGATTTTGGGGAAGAATTATCCTTTTGGTGGGGAGCGAGTGGGTTATTTTTATCTTCTTCTGCCCATTTTTTCAGTACGGCGAAATGGTCACGGTAGGAATAGCCATGAATCTGCATTTTCACCGAAAGGTTTTCAATCATGGCTTCCCAGAGAGGGTAATCCTGCTTTAAGATGTTTAATTCCTCCTCGGTTAAAAACACATTGTTATATGTGCCGAGGGGGAGTGTGTTTTCCCGTGAGGAAGTGGTATCTTCCGAAGGCGTTTCGCTCTTACCTTCCTCTCTCTCTTTCCTAACCTGATCTTCCCTATCCTTTCCTTCCCTTACCTGTGTATCCAAACTGTATACAGAATCAGATAGCGGCGTTTCGGAATAAAAATAAATATTGTTTTCGCTTAATATGAGATGGGATTTTTCTTCCTTGTAAACGGTTTCGGTGTAGCGGTCTTTCTGCAGATAATTATTCTGCTTCCAATGGGTGATGGCGCAAACACCGCTTTCAAAAAAGATGAGATAGCCGTTTTCCTCCAGCTCCTTAAGATGCGCCTTATCGCAGCCAATCATTCTGCAGGACATCAGAGGCGATGCCACAAAGCCGTCGTCATCGGCAATCACGCCCAAATGAAAATAGAGGCAACGGCTGTTGCTGTCCATGGATAAAAAACGGTCCGTGTTTACCACGGAGGATGCGAACATTCTTCTGTTTGCCATAAAATATAGCTCCTTTTATTTTTTTGGTTTTACATCCGTTCGGGATGTATTTTTTTATCAGATACATATAGTATAACATAGAAAAAAGTGCAATTGGGTGCAAAGCGAAAAGTCGCTCCCTGCCTGCGTTTCGGGCGTTTTTTCTTTCGTGTTCATAAAAAAGACACAATTTTTTATGAGGAGAAAAAGGGAGCAAAATGTGCAGGAAATCAAGGCTTGGGAACCGCGCGTTGTAAAAGCATGGGAGGCGTACATTGTAAAAGCATGGTAATCGCGTAGAGAAAAGCATGGTAATCGCGTAGGGGAAAGCGTGGGAACCGCGTAGGGGAAAGCGTGGAAACCGCGTAAATAAAAGCACAAAAACCGCGTGATATGCTTTCTGTGGAAACTCCACAGAAAGCACCGCGGAAGCCTTGGTTCATTTTACCGAAAAAGAGAGGGAAAACAGACGGAAAATTGTTGACTTTTTACCCCCATATGGTTATAATATAACTATAGGTAATAAACCAAACAAGGAGGAGAAAATATGAAAAAAGTAATTTCCATGATCTTAGGACTTTGTATGCTGCTTTCTGTGTCTGTGTTTGCGGTATCGGCAGAGGTAGCGGTTCCTGAAATCAAAGACGGCGCAGTCATCGAATTTGAAAACTACGCCGGCGAAGAAAACGCAGATTTATACGTTTTCGAAAACCTGAAAGAAGGAAAAAACC
>JAFQLU010000123.1 GCA_017396465.1 Clostridia bacterium
TGTCTTTGTCCTGAAAATTACTTGGAATTTTCTTTAAGCCTGCACTGTTCATTTTTCAAGGTTCATACCGCTCAACTTGCGAGCGGAATTACATTATAACATACCGTCAACCATTTGTCAAGAACTTTTTGAA
Source organism: Clostridia bacterium (assembly GCA_017396465.1). GTDB lineage: Bacteria > Bacillota > Clostridia > UBA1381 > UBA9506 > Congzhengia. The sequence goes on from JAFQLU010000123.1 coordinate 134, forward strand.
ACTTTTTTAAGTTTTTTTCTGAACTCTCATTCAGAACCCGTCCCCCTCGGTGACAGCTTGATTATAATAACACAATTCCGCTCCCGTGTCAACACTTTTTTGAAAACTTTTTTGCGGTTTGTTATTTTTGACGGCTAAATTTCATTTCAAAAGCCGTTTCGTTGCTCATTTTCCACAAAGGAAACATCTTATCTGCAATTACAAGCACAAAATCCGCTCGATATTACAAACGAATCTCTGCTGTATGCGGTCTGTGGTCAGAAGCTACAATTGCAGGGATATCCGCTGATACCACTTCGATATCCGGTGTTACAAATATATAATCAATTTTGCGTTTCGGATTATCGGATGGATGGCTCAGCAGCGGTTTTGCAAAAACCTCCGCCGCATCTTTCATACATTCTCTGATGGGATTCAGCACCGAATCATCCGGAACAGCGTTAAAATCACCCATCAGGATACACTTTGTTTTTTCCATATTCTCTAACACAGTTTGTACGGCATTTACCCGCTCGCTGTGGTTCAGTCCAAAGTGAATCACCAAAACCGTCAACCCATTTTCCAGTTTCACCTTTAAAAGGCATCTCGTTTCTGCCCTACCATTCACGGAGTCTGCCGGAGGGTCCGGTACCATTATCGTTTCTGCATGCGTAATGGGATACCGGGATAGAATGGCGTTACCATAAGGATTGCATCCATCTACGTCTATCGCCTTGGCAAAATAGGAATGGGAAAGTCCGGTAAGCTCTGACAGAATTTTCGTTTGATCCACATACTCTTCGTGTGGACCTTCGTTTCGCATTTCGTTAAGGCCAACGATATCTGCACCGCAGGTTCTGATCGTATCTGCCATAAGCGCAAAATCAATGTTTCCTTCTTTGTAGCTTAAGCAGTGCTGTGTATTGAACGACATGATTTTCATGTGTATCACCTCGACGGTCATTATAACACAGAATGATTCCTATGTCAATCGCACGCTTTCTTTTTCGGTGCAAAATGCGATAGTTCTACCAAGATGACATCATCTCCGATGCAACGGATTTTGTCCCAGGTTATCACGATATCCTCTTTCTTTCCGAAACGAAACAGGCGCATGCACCCCGGAACCACAATCGCCTCGATTTCCCCTTTTTCCAGACAGAACTCCACATCGCATACATACCCAAGCCTTTCTCCGTTACAGATATTGATAACTTCTTTTTGTCTCAGTTCTCCTGCTCGGAACACAGAATCACTCCTTTCTATATATAATATGTAGAAACTCATCCGGGATTTCCAATTTTCAAACATTTTCCGATTTACAAACATCTTTTACTTTTTTGTTGCATTTCTATATTCACTATGATATACTAAAAATAACCTTATTTAAATACGAAAGGAAGAGAGACATGAAAAAGATTTTAGCAGCATTCTTATCCCTGGCAATGCTTCTGTCTGCTTGCATGGCTTTACCCGCGTTTGCAGAAGATGCAACAGAAGAAACCGTGGAAAATCCGGTTATCTCTGCAACAAAAGAAACCTACATTGAACTGGAAAACTATGCTGACGGAAGCACCATAAAAATCAAACAGTGGGCAAGCGCACACGGCGGCGCATATGCGTCTAACACCGGTAGTGGCGACAGCACACAGACCTTGACTGTTCCGGTTACCGTTGAAAAAGCAGGCGCATATATGTTGGAATATGTTGGTTCCAATGCAGGCTGGCTCAGCTACGGTACCATTTGCGTGAACGATGTAGCTGTTATCAGTATCCAGCAAACAAAAGGAAACGTTGTCAGCATGGACCCTGCTGAAGGCACCTATTTTGATCCCTATTCCGAAACCACGAATAACTTCCCTGCATTTAAGTACACAATTCCTGTGGCTTTAAGCGCAGGTACACAAACATTTACCGTAAACCATTATGTAAGATCTGCCAGCGGCGTTGCTTTCGCAGCGGACTACATCAAGCTGACACCTGTTGTTAGTGACACCGTTGTTTCCGGCACAGAAGAAACATATCTGGAAATGGAAAACTTTGCTGCATATGCTCCGTTCGGCTCTGCCAAAACCGACGATAGAATGCATGGCAGCTCTTATCTGAACATCGATTGGTATGCAACAGAAGGTTGCGTACAACCGGCAACCTCTTTCGTTGTTCCCTTCCATGCCGAAAAGGCAGGATATTATGACATCGAAGTCCGCATGAACAAGCTGGGTAACAGCTATGTCAGCAAAAACGTTGTTTCGATAGACGATTATACCTTATTCACCAATAATGCTAACGATTACACCGGTACAGATATTTCCGAAGGAAACACCTTCATTGACAATAACTGGCCTATGTTCTCCTACTCCACCAGAATTTATTTAGCAGAAGGCGAACACATGGTGCACTTCCTTCTCCATAAAGCTGTCAGTCAGGATCTGATTACCATCAAGGCTGACTGTGTGAAATTCACACCTGCTGAAGGATACACCTTATCTGCCGAAGAACCCACAACTGTAGAAGCGGAAGCTTTGATGCACAAAGGCGAAACACCGCGCAAAGCAATCTTAGTTGAAGGCGAAGAAAAGGCAAGCGGCAATGCATATATTTATACTTTGAGCGCCGGAACAAAGGATACCAAATATCACATTCCCTTCACCGTAGAAAAAGCCGGCATTTATCAGTTTGAAACTGTTCAGGCTCTTGCAGGCTATATGAGCGCTGTGGAATTTTATCTGGACGGAAGCGACACTCCGTTAGACAATGTAAACGTAAGTGCACTCGCCGATCAGCCCTTCAATGTGGATGCAAACATTAACACCATTGCAAAGCTCTGCCGGGCTGAACTGTATTTACCTGCCGGTGAACACGGTCTGACTGTTGTGTATAAAATACGTGAGAGCACTTACGGCGGCTCTACTGCCTACGCATCCGACTACTTCCGTTTCACATTCCTTGCGGAAGAAGAAGCTGTTGTGAACACAGTTGATAAAACAGTTTCCATTCGTGCATGCTACGAAGATCCCGTTGCCAACACCATTCTGATTGCCCTTTACAGCGGCAAGGAAATGGTAGGCGTAAAGCTGGTGGATCAGATTGATGTGACCGTGCTGAACGACACCGTATCTTACATCGGTGATACTGCACCTGACACAGCAAAAGTATTCCTTTGGGATACGTTAGATAACATCACTCCCCTTCAGGGTGCAAAGGTTATCACAGTAAAATAAATATCGTTTCTATCAGTCCCGGGATCATCTCCCGGGACTTTTTTTCTTGACTTTTTTCTTGACTTTTTTCTTGACTTTTTTCTTGACTTTTTTCTTGACTTTTCCATTCAGGTTTTATATAATATAATCAGGTATATATTCTAATTATATATAAAAGGAGAGATTCCCATGAAGAAATTATTGGCAAGCCTTGTGGCGCTTTCTATGCTGCTGACCGTGACAATGCCCATGGCATTTGCAGAAGGCGAACCGGCTTTCCCGGAAGGCACAACGTTAACCGTCACCACAAGCGGCGCAAACGTTGGCTTTACTTACCCCAACACTGCTTTAAACGCAGACGGCACAGTGGTTCCGGCACATAAAATTGAAATTTTAGCAACGGAAATCAAGAACAACAGTGTGTACTCTGCTGTTCACAAGGTGGCTGAGGGTGCACTCACCACCGAAACGGTGCATGATTTAGTAAACACCATTACAATGAAAGCACAGCGCGGTAGTTTTTCCGTTAACGTGTATCCCATGAGCACAACAGATGAAACCACCGCAGTTCTCGGCACACCGCTCACGGCAAACTTCACGCTGACCGAGCCTGCTCTGCCTCACGGTGCAGTGCGCTACGAGTTTGAAGACTATGTATCTCCGGCAAATGCAAAGGCTGCTGAAAGCATTCCGTATGCCAGCGGCGGCAAGCTGTATGCTTCTCATAACGGCGCCGGTTGGTTTGCAAACTATAACTATCTTTCCAGAACAGCAAACGCCGACCTTTCTTTTGATGTAGAGCTTCCTTACGACTGCAACTACACCATAGATATCGCTATGCACCAGACAGCAGACAAAGGAAATCTTGGCGTTATCACCGCAATGGTAGATGGCAACATTATCAGCAAAAGTACCGATACCGCAACCTCTAGCTTAGCGCTTTCCGGTCAATATCCCTGGAGCTATATGCCTTTGAAGCTATTTCAAGATAAAGGTATCGCGCTTTCTGCAGGCAAACACACCGTTTCTCTGGAAATGACGGTTCCCACCAACACAGTACAGCCCCATCACTTTATTGCAGACTATATCCAGTTCACGCCTGAAACCGAAATCATTGCAGACAGCGGCGATTCCTGGATTGAATTTGAAAACTATGTCGGCAAAGGTATCACCGACGACGGCACAGGTAAAAATCTTACCACAACCAACTACTACCCCAGCTCCGTTGCCCACGCAGGTGCATCCTTCCATACAGACTCTTATTCTACAGGCGACGCAGGCTATGACGTTTTGGTAAATGTTCCCATGTATGTGGAATCCTCCGGGGTTTACAGCTTTGAATATGTAACCGCAAGAACCGGTAACGGTACAAAGCTTTACTTAAACCAGAGTGACCTGACTGCTTATTACGAAAACACCGCAACTCCTTTCCTCATCGGAAGCGGCGGTACCGTTATCAGCACCGATGTGAAGAACCCGCTCACAAGCATGTTTCCTTATTTTAACACGGCACACCATCAGGCGCAGAAATTCACATCTGCTATTTACCTGGAAAAAGGCGAAAATCTGCTGACTGTTGAAGTAGTCTGCCGTGCGGCTAATGCAGGCGGTACTGCAGCAACCTGTCTGGACTACTTTAAATTAACACCTACTATTGACGTGAAAACCGTTGCCGCAGAAGGTGAAAGCCGCATCGAGCTGGAAGAATACACAGGCTGCATCATTTACGACAAATGGCAGACAGATACGGAACATAAACCCGTTTTAGACGAAGAAGGCAATCCTATCGTGACAGGCACCAATCTTATTTTCACCGGCGCATCCGTGCAGTACGATGACTATTCTATTGGTTATGCAAGTAACGACAGACTGCTGAACATGAGTGAAAAAACCGGCATCACAGGTCCTTCTACTCTTCTGATTCCCGTAAAAGTAGAAAAAGACGGTTGGTACGACGTAGATTGGGTGGTAACCAACTCCACAAACAATGGACATTTAAGCGTAGTACAGCTTCAGGTGGATGGAAAGGCAATTCTGCAGAACAATAAAAACGTGGTAGCAGACGGCATTTCCTATCTCGCCAGCAAGTACTACCCCACAGGTCAGTTCAAAACACGCACCTATCTTACCGCAGGCGACCATCTGGTTACCATGAACGCAGCGCAGATTGCAACCTATACCAACAATTACTATGGTATCAAGTATAACGCCGACTATCTGGCGTTTACACCTGTTGAAACCACAGAAGGCGTTACCCTGGACGAAAGCACAAAAACAGCTACTGCAAGTGTGGCGCTCCCCGGTTCCTTTACCGGCAAGGTAATCACCGCTTGCTACGCAGGCGACGAACTGGTAGGCGTAGCCGCAAAGGATATTACCGCCGAAGGTATTTTAACAACTTCTGCTTCCTTTACTGCTACCCCCGACACCGTAAAAGTTTTTGTATGGTCTGATTTAAGCAGCGTAACACCGCTTACTGTAAACAAAACATTTACCATGGAATAATTCTGAAAACCGCAACAAAAGTTGCGGTTTCAGACTGTCGAAAAAGGCAGGTCTACCGCAAGCAAGTATTTCCAAAATGAGGTTACGCAGTAATAGAACAAAGAACTTTCTAACAAATTATGGTGCGGTTTTCTCGACGAAAACCGCACCATTGCTTGCTTTTGACAAACACAAACTCTACATTAGGGATCCCAAAAAGTCATTTAGACTTTTTGGGAAGAGGAAAAACAATAGGAATGAATAAAGTTTTTTGCAAGAAAAACGATATGAGTGACTATTGTTTTGACGAAGTACGCCGACGAATTTGTGTTCGTCAA
>JAFQLU010000124.1 GCA_017396465.1 Clostridia bacterium
GCTCAAAAATTTAGGAATGGACAAGCTGTCCTTTGTGGGGGATAATGTGTATTACCCCAGTAAAACAGACGACCCCGTAAATGACAGAGCAGGCTATCAGAAATTGCATGCTGCATTGGAAACTTCCGGCTGGTCCTGGGAAGATGTTTTGATTTATGCTATCGGTAACCATGAATTCCCGCAGGGTAACTCCGATGCGCAGGTCATTGCAGACTCTCTTGCCGTATGGCAGGAAGAGTGCGGCTACGATTTAAAACAGCACCAGACCTATAACGGCTACCACTTTATTTCCGTAGCATCCGAAACCAACGGTAACGTGTATAAATCTTCGGAAGCATACATGAAAGCGGAAATCGAAGCGGCGCTGGCAGCAGATTCTACCAATGATGTGGACGGCGTATTCCCTGAAGGTGTTATCCCGAATTCCACAAAACCGGTATTTTTGCTTCTGCACGGTCCCATGAGCAAAACCATTCTCAACTATTCTTCAAACGCAGTATCGGCTGATTTCGTAGAATACCTGTCAACCCGTCCCCAGGTTATTAACATCACGGCGCATATGCACCTTTTAGCACAGCATCCTGAAATAATCTGTCAGGACGCCGGCTTTACCGTGTTCCAGTCTCCCATGACGGCAGGCGGTTACCACTCTCAGTGGCAATGTACGGAAGAAGGCAACATCACTGACAGTGTTTGTTCTCAGGGCTCCTTTATGGAAATCAAGGACGGCGTGGTTTCCTTCTATCGTATTGACTATTTAAACGGCAACTATATCGGAGAACCCTTCGTTGTGGATATTCCTGCAATCGTTGCGGATAAAACCGACGATAACGCAGAAAACGATAACGATCACATGCTTTATACAACGGCGAACCGTGCTGCTATAACCACATCTTCTGTGGCATTCCCGGAAAATGCGGAAGTGGATGTGCAGGTCAGCGGTAACGCCATTCGTGTGACATATCCCAACACAGCGACAGTAACCTCTTATGACGCATATCATCAGGACAATTTTGTCCGTGCATATAAGTTAGAGGTTGTAGCTCCCAACGGAAAAGTAGCTTCCACCGATACCTATCAGGCAGACTTCTGGAGAGCAGAAGCAAACCGCGTAGAAAGCTACACCAAAAATGTAGGCGGATTAACACATGACACCACCTACACCGTAAACGTGTACCCCATGACACCCTTTGGTAGCTTCGGGGCAACTATTTCAAAAGAATTTACCACAGATAAGTTGCTTGTAGATGACGATGCTATCCGCGTGGAATTTGAAAGCTATGCTCCCACGGCACAGAATAAATCCTCGGATTATGCAAGTGCGGGCGGTCTTTTCATTGCCGCACAGGGCGGCTGGATTTCCGGCACAAAAGCGATTGCCAGAACAGAGGACGGCAGCGACTATACCTTTACAGCAGAAGTGGATGCACCCTTTGCAGGGGAGTACACGGTAGAATACGCTATCGGCTACCTGAAAAGCGGGAACAGCGTCAGCGAAGTGGAAATCTCCATCGGTGACACGGTTATTGGTAACAACACCACATCCACACAGATTGCAGACATGTCTATCGACGGCACATACCCCTGGAAGCACATTCCGCTCACCTTATTCCAAGGTAACAAGGTAACGCTGGCGGAAGGCAAAAATACCATTACGGTAAAGGTAAGTGTACCGAAAACTGCCACACAACCCTTCCTGTTCTGTATGGACTATATCGAATTTACACCGGTTTCTACCGTTGTGGACCTTTCTGCCGCAGAACGTATCGAGTTTGAAAGCTTAAAGGACGCCATCACACCGATTACAGATGCCGCAGGTAAAACCTATAAACCCGGCACCGCGAACGGCGCAAACTCCAGCGGCGGGAAATATCTGGCAATTGACAGTGACAAGGTAGATGCGACTACAACCCTGGACATTCCCATCCCGATTCAGGTTACCGAAACCGGAATGTATAAGCTGGAATATGTAGGAATTAACCTCAATAACGTAAAATTCTATTTAGACAGTAAGGAACAAGGTGCAATCGGCGGAACTGTTACCAAAACACAGCTGGAAACCGCAAAAGAAATGGATGCGGACGGTACAGAACGATACCAGACCTTCAGCACTAAATGGTACCCGGCATATAAAATTGCTTTTAACGCAGAACTGCCCAAGGGCGCACACACTCTGATTGCCGAGGTTTCGATAAGAAGCGCAAGCGACAGCGATATCGTGCATTATTTAGACTATTTAGACATCATTCCGAATACAAAACGTTTGTCAAAGAGCAGCCTTACACACTTTGAATTTGAAGACTACAGAACCGAGTTTACGCCCAAAATGCCCACAGAAAAAACACATGAAAAGGCAAGCAACGGAAAATATGTTTATACCGGCGGCGGCTCAAAACTTGCCAACGACAGTGTAACGCTTTCGTTCTATGTAGCAGAGGCAGGCACCTATGAGGTAGATATGGTTGCGGCAGGGGCAGATCACCTGAGCACCATCACCATGACCGTTGGCGACACCACGGTTTATACCATCAACAAAAGTGCCGGCGTGGATATTTCTGGAGGTACCGAATTTGTCAGCAAAAGCTATCCCATGAGAAAGCATAACTTTACCATGGACTTAGAAGAAGGCTTTAACAAATTGGTGTTTGACATTGCATACAGACCGAACACCAATGAAACCACAGCCTATGCGCTGGACTACATCACCATTATGCCGGAAATAGAAGGCGTTGTTTCCGGGGATGATGTGATGCGTATGGAATTTGAAAGCTTGGCAGGCAAAGTTCCCGCCATTCCGCTGAGCAGTGGTTCAACCTTTAAGCCTTCTGCCGGAAACGGTGCGCTCTGTAGCGGCAAAAAATACCTGTATATCGACAGCGCCGCCAGCAATGAAACCTACTACGCATTCTCCGTAAACTATCTGGTAAAAGATGCCGGAAATTATCACATTAAATATGTAGATACCCAGGGTGTCAGCGCCTTTGACGTGTTCTTAGGCGGTACAAACGGCACAAATCTTACTTCTGCAACGACATTAACTACGCCTGCAGAATATCACGTGAATGTCGGTACAAACGGCACAGGAGAATCCACCAGTCAGAACTACTATAAATATTTCTCCTCCTCCTGGGCAAAACCGAGAGTTCATGAAGGGCAGATTTATTTAGAGGAAGGTATTCAGACGATTACCTTCCGCCTCAAAACCCGTGGCGGCACAAATTTAGACTTTGCGCAGTACTTAGACTACTTTGAGCTTGCTCCGGTAGAATCCTTCACCGTGGCAGACGGCGTAGCAACTGTCAAAGCAGTGCAGGATACAGCCGTAACCGGCAATGCCATCCTGGCGCTTTATAACGGCAAGGAAATGGTATCTTTAAACAGTATTGATGTAACAGGCAAGAGAGTGATTGATATCACAGCTCCTGCAAATGTGACATTCACAAACGCAAAAGTCTTCGTTTGGGGAGACCTTACCAATGTAACACCTTTGGCAACTCCGAAAACGTTCACAAAATAATGATAAAACAGCAAGAGGCACCGCTATTTGCGGTGCCTCGCTTTTGTGCATTCAAAAAGCACCGCAAATAGCGGTGCTTTTAAGCTTTTATTTATCTGTTGGGATATTCTGTTTCCACGAACTTGCGGATTACGGGAAGTGCACGTTTTACCTTTTCGGTTTCAATGCAGTATGCCATGCGGAAATATCCGGGGCAACCGAAAGAATCGGCAGGGACAAACACCAAATCGTGTTTTAAAGCCTTTTCGCAGAATGCTTTTGCATCCTCCTCCAATGCCTTGGGGAATATGTAGAATGTGCCGCCGGGGCGAACCACCTCAAAGCCTAAATCCTTGAGCTCATCATAAATCAGGTTCATGTTGGTTTCGTAAACAGAAAGGTCAGCCGTTAAATCGCAGGTATCTGCAACGGCAAGCTGAATCAAAGCTGTGGGGCAGTTGTGACCGATACCGCGGGAAATCTGACCGCACATAACCACCATATCTTTTGCATCGGGACATTCGGGATGAATTGCCACATAACCGATACGCTGTCCGGGGATGGACAGAGATTTGGAGAAAGAATAGCAGCTTAACGTGTATTTATAGAACTTGGAGGGATACACAATCTCCTTGTTGTCAAATGTGATTTCACGGTAAGGTTCGTCGGAAATGATATAAATTTCATGACCGTATTCTTCGGATTTCTCCGTCAGAATTTCAGCCAGCTTTTTCACGGTTTCTTCGGAATATGCCACGCCGGAGGGATTGTTGGGCGTATTGATTAAAACAGCCATTACCTTTTCGGTCAGCATTTCGCGGAAAGCTTCAAAGTTAATCTGGAAATCCTTCGTGTTGGGCGGAACCACTTTTAAAACGGCACCGGAATGGTTGATGTAAGGATTATATTCCGGGAAGTATGGCGCAAAGGTTAATACCTCATCGCCGGGCTCTGTCACGCAGCGTACTGCGTGTGCAATGGCGCCTGCCGCACCGGATGCCATGAAAATATGGTCTGCAGTGTAGGGAAGACCGAACCGTTTGGAAAGGGACGTCGCAATTTTAGCGCGAACGGCAGGAATGCCCAGACTCTGACTGTATCCGTGCAAGTCGGTAGGAGCCGCTTCGTTGATTAATCGAATCATGGTATCGTTGAATTCCTGTGGCACGGGAACAGACGGGTTACCCAGGCTAAAATCAAACACGTTTTCATATCCGATTTCAGCGCCTCTTGCCGTTGCAAACTCCGAAAGCTGACGGATAACGGACTTACCGTTTAACATCTCTCTGTATTTTCTGTTAATCATTTGTTTTCCTCCTGATAAAATGTCGTACCATATATTTTAGCATATTTTCGTCGGTTATTCAACCAAAACTTATAATAAATCCAAAAGACTTTCCTGGGAAAAGGCAGGCTCTTCGTCTTTCTGGGGAGCACGTGTTTCCGCAGGAGAGGGGGCACTACCGCTATCTCCCAGCATGGAAAGAAATTCTTCCAGCGTTAAAATGGGAACGCTCAGCTCTTGTGCCTTGGTCAGCTTGCTTCCGGCATCTTCACCTGCAAGCACGAAATCTGTCTTTTTCGAAACGCTTCCTGCCGCCACGCCGCCGCCATTTTCAATCATGGAAACCAAAGCATCACGGCTGAAGCCTTCAAATTTTCCGGTTACTACAAACTTTTTGCCTTCTAAAGCCTGACTTTGCGCCTCTTTTCTTTGTGCTGTCATATTCACGCCGTAAGACTTAAGTCTTTCGATTTCTTTTCTGTTGTCCTCATCTTTGAAAAAAGCCACCATGTTCTGCGCAGTTTTTTCGCCGATATCGGGAATGGCAATAAAGTCTTCGGCGGCTGCTTCCATAATGGCATCCAAGGTTTCAAACTCGGTTGCAATCACCTTTGAAGATTTTAAGCCGTTCAGTTGAATGCCTAATGCAAAGAGCAGACGGTATAAATCATTTCCTTTGCTTTTTTCGATGGCGGAAAGTAAGTTATCCGCGCTCTTTTCTCCTTGCCGCTCCAGACGCAAAATATCGCTTTTCGACAGAGTATATAAATCGGCAGGAGAAGATATCAGTCCTGCATCGGATAATTGTTCTAAAACAGCAGAGCCTAACCCTTCGATATCCATTGCATCACGGGAAACATAATGCATCAGCTTGCGAAGAAGCTGGGCAGGGCAATTTTCGCCGGTGCACTTGTGCGCCGCCTCTCCCTCAATACGAACGATGGGAGCACCGCATTCGGGGCAACTTTCCGGCATGACAAAAGGCATTTCGTTACCTGTGCGGTCTTTAGGCTCGCTTCCCACAATTTCGGGAATAATATCTCCGGCTTTCCGCACATACACATTGTCGCCAATCAGCACATCGCGCTCGTTGATAAAATCTAAATTATGAAGGGTTGCACGGCTCACAACCGAGCCTGCCACACGCACCGGTGTGAGTACCGCATTGGGGGTGATTTTTCCGGTTCTTCCCACCTGAATGATAATATCCAAAAGCTTGGTTTTCTTGGTTTCGGCAGGGTATTTATACGCCACCGCCCAACGGGGACATTTCGCCGTAGAACCCAAAACCTTGCGTGCCTCTAAATCGTTTACCTTGATAACAGCACCGTCGATATCAAAGGGGAGAGAATCACGCATTTCGCCAATGCGTTCCACCTGTGCAAAGGCTTCCTCGATGGTGGAAAACTCTTCGTTTTGCTCAACAACCTTAAAGCCCAGCGCTTTCAGTTTAAGCAAGCCTTCCCGGTGCGTTTGGATATTTAAGCCTTCTTCTTTCTGAATGTTAAACACGAAAATATCCAGTTCGCGCTCTCGGGCAATGGAGGAGTCCAACTGACGAAGGGAGCCTGCCGCGGCGTTTCTGGGATTGGCAAAGAGAGGCTCGCCCTTTGCTTCCTTTTCGGCGTTTAATTTGTCAAACACCTTTTTTGGCATAAACACCTCGCCACGCACCTCCAGGAAGGGAACGGGCTCGTTTAAACGAAGCGGAATAGAGTTTATGGTTTTCAGATTTTCCGTCACATCCTCGCCCACTAAACCGTCTCCACGGGTGGAACCGCGGACGAGTAAGCCGTTTTCATATTCCAGCGATACGGAAAGGCCGTCTATCTTAAATTCTGTAACATATGTTGCATCCGGCACAACCTCTTTCACGCGCGCATCAAACTCTAAAATCTCTTCTTTGGAGAAGGCGTCATTGAGGCTCTGCATGGGCACCTCATGGCTCACACTTTCAAACCCTTCCAATACGCTTCCGATCACACGCACAGTAGGGGAGGCAGGGTCTTTAAACTCCGGATATTCCTCCTCCAGTTTCTTAAGGTCCCGAAGCAGCATATCGTATTCATAGTCTGAAATTTCGGGATTGTCTTCCACATAATATTTATGAGAATGGTACGTTAAAAGAGCGGTCAGCTCCTTGATTCTTTTCTCTGCATCCATATGTGCTCTCCTTTGAAACATGATACATTCTTATTATACCAAAAAACGATTGAAAATTCAATTGCTTTTTGGTATAATTATAGTTTAGGAGCAGAGTAAGTATGAAAGGCGGAGAAACATGGCAAAGAAAACAGGCAGAAATACAAAAGGTAAAATTATCGTAGCCGCGTGGAAGCTGTTTTATGAGCAGGGGTATGACGATACCACCATTGAGGAAATCATAGAAGAGTCCGGCACCTCCAAAGGCTCGTTTTATCATTATTTTGCAGGAAAGGATGCGCTTTTAAGCTCTCTTTCTTATATGTTCGATGAAAAATACGAAGAGCTGATGGAAACGCTTTCCCCCGATATGCATAGCTTTGATAAGCTGATGTATTTAAACCGGGAACTGTTTTTAATGGTGGAAAACAGTATTTCTTTAGACCTTTTGGCAAAGCTTTATTCCTCCCAGCTCACCACCAAAGCAGAGAAGCACCTTTTAGATCATAACCGCATTTACTATAAGCTTCTCCGTCATATTTTCTCCGACGGGCAGAAGAAGGGCGAAATCACAAAAGATTTATCTGTTAACGAGCTTGTAAAGGTGTATGCACTTTGCGAACGCGCCTTTTTGTATGACTGGTGCTTGTCCAACGGAGATTACTCCTTAACCAAATATGCGGCGGATATGCTTCCGCTGTTTTTGGAAAAATTTAAGATTTAATATAAAAGACTGCAAGTAACCTGATATGTTGCTGACACAACGAGAAAAAACGGCATCTAATATAAAACAGATTGGAGTAATCATATGATCAATCAAATATGCAAAGAAATTAAAGAAAGAATAGATAATATACATATAAAAAAGTTTGGTGAAAAAGAACTGCTTTCAATCTCAACGCAATATATGGGATTGTGGCTTGAGCATGTTTATGACGCAGTTTTATATGCCAGAATGGATAAATCGAAACTGTATCTCGCAAAAAACACGATAGACATTTTTGTTGAAAATCAAAAAGATGGTCAGTATCCTTTTCACGTAGGTGAAAAAAATGGTAAAATTACTTTTGGATATAGCCAGATTCAGGAGTGCGTATCTTTTGTAACTCTTGCTTTGGAGGTGGCAGAGATGCTAAATGATGACGGGTTTTACCGTAAGATATACGACTCGGGAGTAAAATGGATTTCCTGGCTTGAAAATAACAGAATGACACTAAAAAAAGGTCTTATTGAAATGTTTGTCGGCTATGACACCGGGCATGACAATAGCGGCAGGCTGGAAGGTATGTCGTGTATGAGAAATTACATTTTACCGGGTGGCGAACGCGCCAATGCATCTGTTTTGCCACAAGATGATGAGGTTGTTCCGATTATTGCGGTTGACATGAACTGTAATTTCTATGGAAATATGATGGCGCTTTCAAAAATTGCTGAAAAACTCGGTAATTTTGATGATGCTGTTTTTTGGAAAAATAAGGCGCAGGAGGTAAAAGCAAAACTTTTTGAAATCTGTTATGATGAAAAAGACGTGTTCTTTTATGATGTGGACAAAAACGGCAATAAAAGAAAATATCTGTCGAGTACGATTTTTCATTTGTTTCTTGAAAATCTTCTTGACAAAGAAGCCGACAGGGCTTTAATAGATAAAATTTATACACGCCATATAAAAAATGAAAAAGAGTTTTGGACAAATTATCCATTCCCTTCAATGGCAATCTGTGATAAAAGCTGCGAAGGGCATATGGTGATTAATTCCTGGGGATATTATACCCAGGGACTGATAGTTTTGCGCTGCATAAGATGGATGGATTATTATGGAATGAGCAAAGACTTTGATCATATATGCAAAAAATGGATAGAGGCATGGACCGATTGCTACGATGATTTCAAATTCGGACAGGAAATTGACCCGGTAACCGGCAAGCCCACAAAATCTTCTGAATGGTATTCAAGCTGTATGCTTATGTATCTCTATGCGGTAAAAAGATTAAACGGATGAATAAATTCTAAAATGTAAAATTAATCCTTTTACGAAGAAGATAGCAGAGAGTGTTATCGTGATGTTAGGCGTTATATTGATTCCTTTTTTTTATAGCTTGGCTTCTTGAACGAACAAGTGCAATGGATTCCTCTATGGATTTCATAGGCTTTGTAAAATGGCTTGTAATAATTCTTATAACACCTCTTTCTATAAATTTAGCAAGTGTTATACGAAACTATATAAAATTTAGAAAACTCAAAAGAGTAGCTACTTCGGAACAATTATTACCTGATGATGGAAAAAAGAAACTTTAATTGTGTCAAGGTGGTTTGAAAAAAATTTGTCCCTGACTTGACAAAATCATAGTAAGAGTGTCGAATATTGTAGAAAAATATAAAGGAGTGATTAGAATGAAAAATTTATTACTTATAGGTGATTCGATCCGTATGGGATATGATAAGTCTGTAAAAAAGACTTTAGAAGGAAAGGCTAACGTTATTTTTCCTGAGGAAAATTGTCGTTTTGCTTCGTATGTTTTAAGATATTTTCATGAATATTTAAAAGATATAAAAGGCGAGGATATAGATGTTGTTCATTGGAATGCAGGGCTTTGGGATTGTTTAAGATTATTCGAAGAGGAACCACATACCCCAATAGATGTGTATGAATATTACATAGAAAGAATATGTACCAGAATCAGGAAGATATGCCCCAATGCTTGTGTAATATTTGCAACTTCTACAAAGGTGCTTTCTGAAAAAATGAGCAAAAATTTTAAACGCTACAATGAGGAAATAGAAAAATATAACGATGTTGCTGTCAAGATCGTTAAAAAATATGGTTTTAAGGTTAATGATTTATATGCTCTTTCTGTAACACTTCCAGAAGAATCACATTCTGATGCGGTTCATTACTATACAACTGCAGGAACAGAGGCTTTTACCAATCAGGTACTTTCATTTGTTTTACCTGAACTTGGCATTAATGAAGAACTTGAATATCGTGAAGAAATGTATACAGATAAACCTATTGGAATATAAGATTTTTTGTTCCTGACTTGTCATAAGCACGATGATAAAAACATTGGCATCCAGATTATACAGTCTTTATAGTAAGAATGTCGAAAATTGGCGAAAGGAATTGAGAACGGAGGAAGAGAAATATGAAAACAGTAAATAGTCATCTTTACGAAACAGAATATTTAAAAAGAAATGCTCCTGTTTTAAGCTTTGAAGAAAATACAGATTATGTTGAATGGAAGCAGAAAGCCTGCGAAAAATTGATTGAATTACTGGGATTACCGTTTGAAAAATGTGATGCTGAATTTGCGATAGAGTATAAAAAGCCACACGAGGATTATGTTGAGTATCGCTTTAAGGTTCAAACTGAACCCGGATATTGTGTACCATGCCATTTACTCATACCGCTGAAATGTTCATATCCTATCCCCTTGACCATTTGCCTGAGTGGACATGGGGGTGGTATGCATTTGGCCTTAGGAGTGTCAAAAAATGAAAAAGATTCCAAATCACTTGCTGAATGGCCTCATAGAGCAATGGGACTGCGAGCAATAAATGAACAGCGGTGTGCTCTTATTATTGAAGCTAGGAATTTTGGCGAAAGCAGTATTGAAGGATATGGAACAAGCTGTACAGAAGCAGCTAAAATAGCACTTCTTATGGGGCGTACTGTCATTGGGGAACGTGTATGGGATGCCATGAGAATACTGGATGCTGTAAGTGAAAATTTTGCGGAAGTTGATATGAATGATATCGTTTGTACCGGAAACTCCGGCGGAGGCACTGCGACATATTATCTCGCTTGTCTTGATGAACGAATAACAGCTGCAGCACCTTCATGCTCAATATGCACTTACGAAGAATCTATTGCTGCAATGCCGCATTGTATGTGTAATCACATTCCGGGAATTAGGAAATACTTTGAAATGGGAGACCTTGCAGGGCTCATTGCCCCGAGAATATTGGTTGTTGCAGCAGGAACAGAGGATACTATATTTCCTATAAGTGGAACAAGAAAAGCATTTGAAAAAATTGAAATGATTTACAAAAAAGCAGGTGCACCGCAAAACTGTGCACTTGTTGTTGGGGATAAAGGACATTTGAATTATGCAGATCTTATTTGGGAGAAATTGCATTATCTTGGAATTTAGTTGTGTTGTAAAGGGTGTTATAATTTCGCTGTAAATGCAACCTCACTTTGAACGAATGTTCAAAATTTCGTAAATGATATTGGCATCTAAATTATACAGTCTTTATAGTAAGAAATGCTTCCGTTGTTTTTGGAAAAATTTAAGATTTAACATAATTATCATATTTCGTTTTAAAAATCGTACGGTTCAAAAACAGCTATATTATCGTTAAAACTAAACAAAAGATGTTATAAAGTACAGAATTCATTCTGTACTTTATTCTGTATTGCATTCTAATAAAAAGTGTGGTATAATAGCACGGTACAACAAAATAAACAGCAAAAAGGAGATAAAGAAATGGATATTTTTGCATTTGTACTTTATTTCGTGGCAATGATTGCCATCGGTCTGTTCTTCTTCTTTAAATCGAAGGCAGTAACAGAAAAAGACTATTTTTTAGGCGGCAGATCTATGGGTCCCTGGGTAACGGCAATGAGCGCGCAGGCATCCGACATGAGCGCATGGCTCCTGATGGGTCTTCCCGGCAGTATTTTAGCATTTGGTTTTGGTCAGGCGTGGATTGGTATAGGTCTTGCAATCGGTACCGCGGCAAACTGGATTTTAGTTGCGAAAAGACTTCGTAAGTTCTCCAAAGCCTCCGGCGATGCGATTACACTTCCGCAGTATCTTTCCAACCGTTTTGCAACCAAGAGCCACACTGTAAGCATTATCTGTGCGGTTGTGTTCTTAGTGTGCTTTACCATTTACGTTGCATCCGCATTCGTTGCTGGTGCTGATGTGTTCACAACTCTGGTTCCCTCGCTGGCAAGAAGCCACGCAATGCTGATTTTTGCGGCTATCGTTGTGGTATACACATTCCTCGGCGGCTTTAACGCTGTGTGCTGGACAGATTTTTTCCAGGGTCTTCTGATGCTGGCGGCACTTCTCATCGTTCCCATCGTTGTTGGGTTCACAAGAGAGTTAGAGCCTGCGGCACTTACGACAATCTACACAGGTCCCGACGGCGAACAGTTCCAGTTCGTTGCAAACTTCTTCAATGCAAGCTGGAAAGATATCCTGTCCGGTCTGGGCTGGGGTCTGGGATACTTTGGTATGCCTCACATCATTGTTCGCTTTATGGCAATTGAAAAGCCTTCTATGGTGAAAAAATCTGCAACAGTTGCTATCATCTGGGTTGTTCTGTCTCTGGCGGCAACCATCGTGATTGCATATCTGGGCAGAATGTTCGTATACTCCAACGGCACAGACCTTTCTGCAGTTCTTCTTGCAGAAGGAAAGCAGTCTCTGATTTTCGTGGAACTGGCGCGTGATGTATTCCCGGCGTTTATCGCAGGTATTCTGCTGGCGGCAATTATCGCGGCAAGTATGTCAACTGCAGACTCCCAGCTTTTAGTTGCTGCATCTTCCTTTGCAAGTGACCTTTATAAGCCGATTATCAGAAAAGATGCAAGCAATAAGGAAATGCTGTGGGTAAGCCGTATTATCGTTTTGGTTATCGCAGTGATTGCATTCTTCATTGCAAGCAGCAAGGGCAAAGCGGCACAGGCAATTATGGATCTGGTTTCCAATGCATGGGGTATCTTCGGTGCGGCGTTTGGTCCTGCCGTTCTGTTCTCCCTGTTCTGGAAGAGATTTACATACAAAGGCGCAGTAGCAGGTATTTTAGTAGGTGCAGCTGTGGATATGCTGTGGCTGTGGCTCCCTGTTTCCGGCGGTTTAACCTTAACTGCTTTAACAGGTATCTACGAAATCATCCCCGGCTTCAGTGTCGGTGCTGTCGCAGCCGTTGTTGTAACGCTTATCGATAAAGCTCCTTCTGAAGAAGTAAAAGCAATTTTCGAAAAAGCAACTGATAACTCTATCGACGACTAAGTGCTTTATAAAAGGCGATCTCATTTTTGTGAGATTGCCTTTTTTCATTTATAATTTTACTCAAAGGAATTGAAATTGCGCGCGAGATGTGGTATACTTGAAATGCGTATCACTTTAGTAAAAGAAAGAAGAGAATGCTATGAAACCGTTATACAAAAAATATGTTGCGTTTTCTCTTGTTCTGCTTTCTTTGCTTGTAACCTTCGTTTCCGCATCTGCCTCCTCTGATGCGGATGTCATCGTCAGCCTCACGCTGAATCATCCTATGATGACTGTTAACGGGGTGCAAACAGAAATTGATGCCGGGCGCGGGACAACACCTGTTATCCGGGACGGAAGGACACTGGTTCCCATCCGTGCAATCGTGGAAGCCTTTGGCGGAACTGTTACGTGGGAAGCAAGCACGCGTTCAGTTCTGCTGCATCTGGATGATGACCGCGTTAAAATGACGGTGGATGACTGGATTGCCTATGTGAACGGAAAACAGGAAATCCTGGACGTGGCACCGACGGTGATTGATGACCGTACTATGATGCCGATTCGTTTTGTGGCAGAAAGCTTTAACTTAGGCGTTGCCTGGGAAGGGGACACTGGAACTGTAACCGTTATCCGGAACGGGTTTGATGAAGAAGAGTATAACGCACTGATGCAGGAGGTGCCTGCATATAGCGGAAAATCTTTCGTACAAATCAACGATAACACGCCTTATTTTGAAACATATGAAATCATCGGCGGTTCTTTTGAGTACTATAGCTCTCTGGATGAACTGGGCAGATGCGATGTTTGTTTTGCATCCGTTGCAGAGGATATCATGCCAACGGAGCCAAGAGAGAGCATCAGCTCTGTCACACCCACTGGATGGCTCAATAAGTCCTATGGCGTCGTGCCGGGCGGATATCTTTATAACCGTTGCCATTTGCTGGGTTATCAGCTGACGGGTGAAAATGCCAACGAACGGAATCTGATTACAGGAACCAGATATCTGAATATGGACGGCATGCTGCCTTTTGAAAATGCTGTGGCAGATTATATTGAAACAACGGGGAACCGCGTCATGTACCGCGTAACCCCGGTGTTTACAGAGAATAATCTGGTGGCGGACGGCGTTTTAATGGAAGCGTATTCGGTGGAAGACGGCGGTGCAGGAATATCCTTCTGCGTGTACTGTTATAATGTCCAGCCATATGTAACCATAGATTATAAAAACGGTTCCAGTTATGTAGCCGACGGTGAGCCGGAACAAGAGCAAACTGTGTCGCTAGAAACCGGAACATACCGTACGCCAACAGGCAAACGGTATCACTTCAATCCCATCTGCGGCGGAAAAAACAGCTTTGAAACGACAATGAATGAAGCAATCAGCATTGGTTTAACACCATGCCCAAAATGTGTACAGTAAAAGGAGAGAGTAAAATGAAATTAAAGTTTGAACATGCAGAACACCTGATGAAAGGAATTGGCTATCTTTGCGACGAGTTAAACATTGAGCTTGCCGAGGGTGGTATTGAAGTTAGTGTAACAGAAACAGAAGAAACAAAGGTAACGGTTTCCCTTTCCGGAAACCGGGCGCAGATTACATACGGCGGCGGAAAAGCCAGATTCTTCAGAGGTCTTGCCACCTTGTGTGGCTGGATTCGTGACGGAGTGAAAGAAAACGAAAAAACGGAAACACCGCTTTTTAAAACAAACGGTGCTATGATAGACATGTCCCGAAACGCCGTAATGAAGGTTTCTCAGGTGAAAACCATGATGCGGAAAATGGCGCTGATGGGTATGAACATGTATATGCTTTACACGGAGGATACCTACGAAATCGAAAACCGTCCTTACTTTGGTTATCTGCGCGGCAGATATACCAAAGACGAAATCAGGGAAATGGATGCTTATGCGCTTGACTTAGGTATCGAACTGATTCCCTGCATCCAGATGCTGGGACATCTGGCTACGCACCTGAAATGGAGAGCAGCCGCGCCTTACAAGGATACAGCGAACGCGCTTTTAGTTGGTGCTGACGCAACCTATGAGCTGATAGACGATATGCTGAAAACCGTAACCGAGTGCTTCACCACAAAACGCATCCATGTCGGCATGGATGAAACCCACGGTTTAGGAACGGGACGCTACCTTGACATAAACGGCTACAGAGAACGCCGTGACATTTATTTTGAGCATATTGAGCGCATCTGCGAAATGATGAAAGGATACGGCTTGAAGCCCATGATGTGGAGCGATATGTTCTTCCGTCTTGCGGCGGGGAATATGGAAGGCTTCCAGGATTATGATGTAAGAGTGGAGCTTGACGAATCCATCAGCGAAAAGGTTCCTTCCAGCATGCAGCAGGTGTTCTGGGATTATTATCATGAAGACGAAGAATTTTATAGTGTAAACATCGAAAAGCACTTAAAATATCTGGACAAAAACACCATGTTTGCCGGCGGCGTATGGCTGTGGACCGGTCCGGCGCCGTGGTATAAAATGTCTTTAGACAACAGCATTCCTGCCCTTCGTGCCTGCAAAAAGCACGGCATCAAGGAAGTGCTGGCAACGGTTTGGCACAACGGCTCGGAAAGCAACCTTATGATGTGCCTTCCCGGTCTTGCGTGGTATGCGGATTTTGATTATACGGGCGAATATGATATCGATAGCGTAAGAGCATGCTTCTTAAATAGCTGCGGACTGTCGTACGATGAGTTTTACCTGTGCGACCAGCTGGAGCATCTTCCTTGCAGCAGCAGAATGCTCTCGAAGGGACTTCTGTATAATGACCCATTAATTGGTATTATCGATCCGCAGATTGATGCCGAGAAGCCGGGTGCATATTTTAAGGATTTGTCCCAAAAGCTTCAGGCAACGGCAAAGGATAAAGGCATTTTTGAGCTTGCGTATCAGAATATCATAGCGGTTTGCAGTTTGCTGGAAAACAAAGCAGATTTCGGAAGACGCTTAAAGGCGGCGTACGATGCAAAGGATACAGAATCGCTCAAAGCGCTTCTTGCTGAATGCGATGTTATCATCGAAAAGCTTAAGATAGTGAAAAAGGCACACTTTGATGCCTGGATGTACTACAATAAACCCTTTGGCTGGGAGGCGGTGGACATTCGGTACGGCGGCCAGCTTTCCAGATATGAAACAACGAAAATCCGTCTTTCGGATTATCTGTCCGGAAAGATTGCATGCATTGAGGAGCTGGATGTAGAACGGCTCCCCAGCAGCGACGTAACCTGGCAGAGCTTTACAAGTGTTTCAACCGTAAACAAATTATAATTCAAGGAGAAAACCATGGATATCAGACAAAAATCACTGGAAAAGCATTACGAATGGAACGGAAAAATCGAGGTTGTTTCCCGCGTGAAGGTAGAAAACAGCGAGGATTTATCTTTGGCATATACGCCCGGAGTTGCCGAGCCCTGCCTTGAGATTGAAAAGAACACAGACAAGTCTTACGAGCTGACCAGAAGAAGCAATATCGTTGCCGTGGTAACGGATGGCTCTGCTGTTTTAGGTCTGGGCGATATCGGCCCCGAAGCAGGCATGCCCGTTATGGAAGGCAAATGTGTTCTGTTTAAGGAGTTTGCCGATGTGGATGCCTTTCCTCTGTGTGTAAAAACCCAGGATGTGGACGAAATCGTGGAAACAGTTTATAACATTTCCGGCAGCTTCGGCGGCATCAATTTAGAGGATATTGCCGCACCCCGTTGCTTTGAAATCGAAAAGAAACTGAAAGAAAAGTGCGATATTCCCGTGTTCCATGATGACCAGCACGGAACGGCAATCGTCGTTGCGGCGGCGCTTCTCAATGCGCTGAAGGTCGTGAAAAAGGATATCGCAAAAATCCGCCTTGTGATAAACGGCGCAGGCTCTGCCGGCATTGCCATTGCCAAGCACCTTTTGCAGCTTGGCGTGAAGCATATGATTATGTGCGACCGCTTTGGTATCATCTGTGAAGGCATGAGTGAGCTGAATGCGGCACAGGCAGAAATGAGCAAAATCACAAACCGCGAAAAAATGACTGGAACATTGGCTGACGCACTTTCCGGTAGCGATGCTTTTATCGGCGTATCTGCGCCAAATATTGTAACGGAAGAAATGGTTGCTTCCATGAGCGATGGCGCAATCTGCTTCCCCATGGCGAATCCCACGCCGGAAATTATGCCAGACAAGGCACTTTCGGCAGGTGCCGCTGTTGTGGGAACAGGCAGGTCTGATTTCCCCAACCAGATTAATAATGTTTTAGCGTTTCCCGGCATCTTCCGTGGTGCTTTGGACGTGCGTGCATCCGATATCAACGAAGAAATGAAAATGGCGGCATCTGTTGCCATTGCAAGCCTGGTGAGCGAGAACGAGCTGGCGCCTGACTATATCCTGCCCAAAGCCTTTGACCCCAGAGTGGGCAAAACCGTGGCGCAGGCCGTGGCTGAAGCAGCAAGAAAATCGGGCGTGGCAAGACTGTAGGAGGAAATGATGAAAGAATGTATTTTGAAAGACGGTCCCTGCACAAATTGCGGCGAATGTGA
>JAFQLU010000008.1 GCA_017396465.1 Clostridia bacterium
ATATAATTAGGTGACAGGAAAGATGCAAATCATTCTACCAGGAGTAAAAATGCTTGCTTGCAAGGGCATTTTTACGACGCCGTCAATTGGCATACGCAACCTGAAAGGTTGCAGGCGAGTTATAAACTCGCAGGAGTTTTGCAGAGCAAAAATCCGTATATGCCAATTATACCACAAAACAAAAAAAATAGCAATCTGAAGATTGCTAAGATTGCTATTTCTGCAAAGTTATCCTCTTGTTTTCTGTAGAAGCGGTGCCACGGGTGCAATGGCTAAATCCACGCTGCCCTCCGTGGTTGTGGTGAATACCACATATTTTTCGTTATCCGTGATTCTGGGATGGGGGTCCATATGATAGTTACAGGGCTTATCCGGCGAACCTGCGGGCGGCATATACGAAACCACATCGATTTCCACATCCGTCTTTCTGTCCCAGAAGGTCATCTTGGCGGGACAGCCTCTGTACCATTTGTTATAGGTGTCATACACCACCTCGTCATAAATGAAGAAGGACTCATCCCGGGAGGAAAATGCGTGCCAGGGGCGGCTTTTGTGAAGGTTTATATGTTCCCCGGTTTCTAAATGGATTCTCTGGATGCCCTCCGGATTCACATAATAAATCTTCTTACCGTCTGCACTCCACCATTCGTGGGTTGCATAATTATCGTTGGGCGGATAGTTTGTTTTCTTTCCGTCTCTTGTCACCGTCCATAGCCGCTGATATACGCCCTGCTCGTCGTGAGGGACACTTACCGTCTCCCCGGTAATACAATCCGCATAACAGTCATACGCCTGCAGAGAAAGGTCGGGGTTTTTGGGGTTTAACTGTCCGTGATTGAGAAGATGGGGTGCTTCTGCCCATTTGGTGAACAAACCGGTTTTCAGGTTTACGGTTCCGACATAAAAGTTGGTGTTCCCCTCTCTTACGTCCAGCAGAATTTCCTTTTTATCCGGCGTGAAGGTGATATGGGTGGAAATGTGAACAGGACTTCCCTTGGTTGGGATTTCCGCTATTACTTCTGTGCGCGCATCCTTTTTCGGCGCACGGCGAAACACGCGGTTCTGCCAGGTGAAATACACCTCGCCGGTTTCGTTGTCCACAAAAGGCGATGCGTGCTCAAATAAGGTGTCATGGCACAAACAGATTTCGTCTGTTTCAAAATCAATAAAACCCAGCTGACGGAGCGCACCGTCGAACACAGGCGGATGCGCCGCATAGAACCAAAGGTATCTGCCGTCATCAGTCATGGAGTTATTCACAAAATAAAAGCCTTGCTGAAACTGTGCCACCTTTTCGGTCAGCACATAATATGTTGCGCCGCTCTTTTCATCGGTTCTTACAGAAAACAGCGAGGAGGTTTCCGGTGTGAACATCTTACTCCTCCCCTTTCTCGATGGCTCTGTGATATTCACTGCACATTAAGAGAAATGCACCCACGCCGTGCAGGTCATTTTCGCTGGTAGGACGCGCCAGATACCCTTCAAAGGTGCACACGCCCGTTCCGATGCAGACCTGACGGACTAAAATATCATCGCCATCATAGCCTAAGGTAGACACGATGCCGTCAAATGCTTTCTTTGCCAAGGGCTTATAAGAATCGCTCAGGTATCCCAAACGGATTGCCTTGCAAAGTGCGTGCAGAAACAGGCAGGAGCAGGACACCTCGTGCCAGTTCCCCGGCACCTCGCCTTTGTCTACCACCTGATACCAAAGCCCGGTTTCCTTATCCTGGTATTTTAAAATAGCCTCTAAAAGCTCCACGCCAACGTCCACAAAATCCAATTTTCTTTCATAGGTGTCGGGCAGTTTTTCTGCGATATCAAACATAGCGGTTGCAAACCAGCCCATAGCTCTTCCCCAGAATTCAGGCGAGCAGCCGGTGTCGGGATTTGCCCATTCCTTTTCGCATACCGCATCCCATGCGTGATACATCAGACCTGTTCTTGCATCGCGGTTGTGCTGATGCATCAGGCGCATCTGCAGGTGCACCGTATCAAAAAAGGGCGCGTAATCAAAAGTCGCACCGTATTCTGTCATAAAAGGGCCTGCCATATACATGCCGTCTAACCACATCTGATTAGGAACACAATGCTTGTGCCAGAAACCGCCGTATTGGTTGCAGCGCTGGATTTTCAAAAGCTCTGCCGTTCTTTCCATGGCTTTTTTGTACTTTTCTTCGCCGGTTTCCTTATATAAATCAAACAGCAGAACAGAAGGCTGATAGTCGTCCATTTCGTCTTCTTCAGAAACGGGAAAGGAACCGTTCTCCTCTACCAAGCTATCTATCCACGCCTTGATATAATCAAAATATATTTTCTCTTTGGTAATGCCGTAAATCTTCTGCATGCCCGAAAGGAACACGCCCTGATGATAATGATATCTGCCTGCCGGGGGAAGGTCCGGTGCCTCAAACTTCCGCATCATGGTTCCGCATACCGATTTTGCATAATCTAACGCTGTCATTTCCATATCCTCGACTCCTTTTTCTTGGCTTATTGTTATTGTACCACAAAATCATAGGAAAATGTTGCTGATTTTCGTAAAGTTTCTTCATATCTTGCTCTTTTATGTACCAAAACACGGTTAAACAGGCAGGCTTCAAGATGGCGGTTTTCAAATTGCATCTTGAAATCCGCTTTATTTTGTGCTATAATATTAAAACATTCACAATGCAAGGAGGCTGATGAGCCGTGAATCATTTCGATATTAAAACACACATATATTTCGGAGAGAAGTCTTTAGACCGTTTGTACGAGCTTCCCTATAAAAAGGCACTGATTATTTCTGACCCCTATGTTGTAAAAAGCGGTATGGTGCATCTTGTCACCTCCCGTCTTCAGCAAGCAAACATAGAATGGCAGATTTTTGATGATGTGATTCCGGATCCTCCCATTGAAAAAATCTCTGCAGGCGTTTCTGCGGTTCTTGCCGCAAAGGCAGATGTTTTGATTACCATCGGCGGCGGTTCTGCCATAGATTCTGCCAAAGCCATCCGTGAGGTTGCCTGTCAGGCAGAGCCTACCTATCCCCGCCCTGCGCTGATTGCCATTCCCACCACCAGCGGAACCGGTAGTGAGGTCACATCCTTTTCTGTTATCAGCGACACGGAAAAGCAGGCAAAAATTCCCCTCGCCAACGATTCTCTGCTTCCCGATGAAGCAATTTTAGATGCAGAGCTTGTTAAAACCGTGCCCGCCACCATCACGGCAGACACCGGTATGGACGTGTTCACCCACGCGCTGGAGTCTTATGTCAGCACAAACAATAACGAGTTTTCAGCCGCTTTGGCCGAAAAAGCAATAGAAATCACAGGCTCTTTCCTGCTTCGTTCTTATCTGGATAATAACGATACCCACGCACGCCAGAAGATGCATATTGCATCCTGTCTTGCCGGTCTTGCGTTTAACACCGCATCACTCGGCATCAATCACAGTATGGCGCATCAGCTGGGCGCGGCGTTTCATATTCCCCACGGTCGGGCAAATGCCATGCTGCTTCCCCATATTATTGAATATAACAGCGATATCGACAAATATTCCCGTTTAAAAACGGATTATCCCAAGCATGTGCGCAAATATGCAACTGTTGCCAGAACGTTGGGACTTCAGAACTTTAACATTGTAACCACGGTAAGAGCTCTTTCCAACTGGTGCCAGTTTATGATGAAGGAAATGGATATGCCCCTCTCGGTTTCCGAAACGGGTGTGTGCACCGAATCCGAGTATTTTGCGCAGATTCCTGCAATGGCAGAAGCCGCACTTGCAGATACCTGCACCAAAACAAATCCCAAGGTTCCCACATTAAAGGATATGGAAATGATTTATGCGCGGCTTTGGTAAAAAAGCTTTATATGCAAATAAAATACGCCTCCAAGGAGTTTCCTTTGGAGGCGTTTTTTTATCCGATTGCCCACAGAATAATAGAAGAACTTTATATTTTTTTTAGAAACCTGTTGTATCTTGCCCACATTTCTGCTAAAATTACAGTTGAGGTGAGCCGTATGCAGACAATATCATACACAAAGGACGGATGCTTTTCCGTGACATATAAAAAAACGTCGGGCAATAATATGACAGAAAGCCATATGCACGACAGCTTGGAGTTTTATATTCTGCTTTCGGGAAAACGGAATCTTTTGGTTAACGACAGTTTTTTTGAGATTGCCGAGGGAAGCCTTTTTTCTATTGAGCCGCAGGTTTCCCACAGAATGTTGGATGCCGAGGGTGGCGGCTACGAAGGACTTGTGTGTAATCTTTCTCTTTCGTGGCTTCGAATTGCTGCCGGAGAGAACGCCTTGCGTGAGCTGAAGCAGCCGCTTCGCGTGGTTTGCCCGGAGCATAAGGACGAGGCAAAAATCCGTTCTTTCACAGAGGAGATTCAAAAAGCCGTACTAAACAAAAACGCATTAACCGAGCTTCATGTATCCCGAGCCATCCTCGGTCTGCTTTCCGTCTTTCTTTGCTACCCCAACATGGCCGGCGAACAAACCATAAGACGGGAAAGCTACGCCCGCATTTCCGAGTTGATCCGGTATATCAACGAACACTTTGACAAAAAGCTGGCGCTAACGGAGCTTGCCGACCGTTTTTTCATCAGCGAGTTTCATATGTGTCGTTTGTTTAAGGCGTACACGGGAAAAACTATTGGAGAATATCTTCTTTCCGTCCGCATCGAAAAGGCGTGTAAGCTGCTGACAGAATCGAAAGAAAAGATACAAAACATCTGCTTTTTGTGTGGCTTTACAAGCCTTTCCAATTTCAACAAATGCTTCAAATCTGTCTGCGAAAAAACACCGATGCAGTATCGAAAAGGACGGTAAGGAAGTTCAGCGCATGCTACGACGAACTCCACGGGATTTCTGCTTACTTTCCAATCATGCCATAACAATAATGATGCATTTAAGAATAAGCTTTGCGAGAGCAAAGCCACACTAACCTTTTTCCTTATTCACTATTACTTATTACTTTCCAAAAATCGACAAGTATTTTTAGGGAATAGTGAAGAGTGAATAGGTAATAAGTAAAATCGACAAGACTCTTAAGAATCTTGTCGATTTTTGGCGCGCCCGGAGAGATTCGAACTCCCGACCTACTGGTTCGTAGCCAGTCACTCTATCCAGCTGAGCTACGGGCGCATATGAAATTATGTGCTTCTCAAAATCAGCAAGATATATTATAGCACACTCTTTTCCAAAATGCAAGAACTTTTTGAAAAAAATTTTAAAAAGGGGAAAAACCGCGCTTCGGTGCGGTTTTTCCCCTTTTATTCTGCATTATTTCACGTGCATATACACCAGCATATCCGTTTCGCCGCGGTTAGCAAAACAAGCATAGGGAATAAATTTTAGTTTCACAGGTTCAAAGCTTTCTGCGTATTCTGCATAAAGTGCATCGTCAGCCTGTGTTCTTCTGAAGCCATTTGTTTCAATCACGTTTGCATCGAATTCCGGAGCATAGGAAATGGTTGCATCAAGGTCACGGCCGACATAAAGTGCGTGCAGGTTTTCTCCGTTATCCACGCCTTCTGTGCAGTATACCAAAGGACCGCAGCAAAGCGCCGCTCTGCCGATATTGTTCTGAAGATTCAGATTTGTGCCTATCAGCTTAGGCTTCATTTCCAGTTCCACGGTTATTTCTACGGGATTTTCAATCACCGCATAGCCGCTATCCATGGTATACGGCGCAGAAATTTTGAATTGTTTGCACCAGCCGGGGATGCGCACAAAGAGCTTTTCCGCTCCACGGCAGGAAAAATGCACTGTTCCGCTATTGGGGTATTCCGTTTTGGTCTCAACGAAAATATCGCCGTTTTGCAGAGTACTTTCTGCAAACAGATGCACATACACGTTTTTCTCTTCCACATCGTAAAGGAAGCTTTCCGTTTCCTCCAAAAACCGATTGAGGTTGGGAGGACAACAGGAGCAATCAAACACTTCTTTTCTTTGGGAAATCGCCTGAATAGGTTTTCTGGAGGAGTCTATCAAACGATTCAGTTTCCGGATATTCAGTTCCAGCGGATTTTCGTAGAAAAAGGCTTTACCGTCTGACGATAACCCTACCAGCGCACCGTTATATAATGCTCGCTCCAACACATCCGCATATTCGCTGTTTTTTTCTATATCCAGCATATTTCTGCAGAAGAACACCAGCGAAATCGCTGCGCAGGTTTCAGCGTACGCCATACGATTAGGCAAATCGTATTTGGCTGTGAAGCCCTCATACATACGGGTAGAACCGATGCCGCCGGTAATATACATTTTACGGTGTGCCACATCCTCAAAAATGTCACGACAACGTGATTTCAGTTCTTCGTCATCGGTTTCTTTTGCCAGCGCTGCAACTGCGGTGTACAGATACATAGCACGCACACTGTGTCCCGTGACTTCCTTCTGTCTGCGCACGGGATAGTCCTGCACGGCAGGAATCCGCTCTTCGGGATGCATGCCCCGTTCTTCAATGAAAAACTTAGCAAGCTCAAGATACCGTTTTTCGCCCGTTGCACGGTACATACGAAGAAGTGCCAGCTCGATTTCTTCGTGTCCCGGTGTAATAAATTTTGCGCTTTTTTCTTTTACGAACACCTTTTCTATCAGGTCTGCATATTTCATCATACATTTCAGAAATCTGTCTTTTCCCGTGGCATCATAATATGCCACTGCCGCTTCCATCAGGTGTCCTGCACAGTATAACTCATGACAGTTTCGGTCTGTAAAACGGTTTCCCGGCTCGCAAACCGTGTAGTATATATTAAAATACCCGTCGGGCTGCTGATGTTTTTCAATCAGGTCAATTAAGCCTTCCACCTTTTCTTCCAGCTTTTTATCGCCGTTTTTTCCTATAATGTATGCCGCGCCTTCCATCCATTTCGCAACGTCGGAATCCCAGAAAATATGAGGCTTCCGGTCCATGCCCTCTTTCCAGTCGAAGGAAAAGGCTTTGATTCTTCCGGTGTCTGAAAAACGGTTCCACACCGCATTTATTGTGATTTTCCGATTTAAGTTCTGTTTTCCAGCAAGGAAGCCGCCTGTGATTTCCGTTTGCTTATACGCCTGATAGTTCATAATAAAATCCCTCATCTTTCTTGACAAATTGGTTGATTTTATTATATAATAAAACCATACATCCGTCAAGACAGAAAAACCGATGAAAGGTGTGAAAATCCGATATGTTAATCTGGAACCAACATACGCTTTCCTACGCAGGCGGCGGTTTGTTTACCACCACACTACCCTGGGTGCATCCTGAACGAACCGAAAAAACATATGAAATCATCTATATGACCAAAGGCGTTGCCCATATGGAAGAAAACGGCGAACCCTTCACCTTGGAAAAGGGTGATTTAAAAGTGCTGACGCCCGGACTTCCTCACCGCGGAACAAAAGAATCCCTGCCGCCCACCGAGTTTTACTGGCACCATTTTCATTTTTCGGGAGACCTTTCGGCTTATCTTTCCGGGCAGACGCTGTTTCGCGGCATATCCAGCGGCGTGTTTCCGGAAATTCTGCATCTGGAAAACATTTCGGGTAAAGATGCGGCAGAGCCTGCGCTTTTATATCTTCTCTCCACCTTAATGCATCAGGCTGAAAACAAGGAACATAACAGGCTGGCAAACCGCGTATTGGAATGGACACGCATCAACGCCGACGCATCTCTTACGGTTTCGGGTGTTGCAAAGCATTTCGGCTATCATCCCGACCATCTGTCCCGATTGGTGAAAGCCCATTCCGGCGTGGGGCTGAAAGATGTGCTGGACGGATTCATCATCACCCGCGCCAAGGATTTACTGGATAACTCGACATACTCCGTGAAAGAAATTGCAGATATGTTAGGCTTTCGCGATGCCAACCTTTTTGTGAATTTTTATAAGTATCACGAAAACACCACACCAACCCGATACCGTTGCCGCAACTCAGGTATTCACATGAACGCCCGTTAGTCAAGGCTTTTCAGGATGCTTTCTGCGCTTCTTTTGTGCGCCCTGTTAAATCGCTTCAGCATAAACAGGCTGCTCGTTTTCTCTAACAGGTTCACGCCTTCTGCGCAGCACAGGCTCATGCGAAATCCCATGTTTTTGATTTCTTCTTCCGCTTCGCCGCAGCAAAATCCGAAGGGATAGGTAAAGCATACCGCCTCTTTTTCTGTGTACTGCTTAAGAAGTGTTTGCATGGCAGATACGTCTGATGTGAACCGCTCACGGTATACCGATTCCTTTTCTCCCTTTAGTCGGGCACAGCCCTTTTGTCCGTGGGACACCTTGTGCATATCATAAGTATGGTTCTGGATTTCGGTGTGGCTACTCCCCGAAAGCGCGCGGATATCCTCCCATGTGAGATAGGCATAGGACACGTTGCTGTCTTTGTTTTCCGTATAGGTGTCGGCATAGCTTCCCACCACGGAAACCACGGCTTTCATGCCGTATTGTTCCAAAAGCGGAACTGCGTATTCCATATACGATAAATACCCGTCATCAAAGGTGAGCATCACCGGTTTTTCCGGAAGAGGCTCACCTTTTTCCTGATAGGCAAGAAGCTCTTTGGTGCCGATTGCCGTGTATCCCGTCTCTTTCAGGTAGGATAAATCCTCCCGGAATTCCTCCGGCGAAATCACATAGGCTCCCTGTTTTCCTTTATCCTTTAAGATATGGTGATACATCAGAATAGGAAGCCGGTATTCGCCCTCTATTTCTGCCATGCAATAAATAAAATTCCCGGCAGCATATGCACCACATAAGACGGTGGCACAAAGGATAACCGCAACCATTCTTTTCCCGATTCGTTTCATAACACATCCCTCCTCTGCCTTATTTATATGCATAGGTTTTTATCAAAAATCATATATTTCACCGAGGTGAAACCATATGAAAACCATGCGCCCTTTTTTGATATTCTGTTTTTGTTCTCTTCTCGTAAGCATAAGCTGTGTCTGTTTTGTCACTTTTTACGCACCTGCCGATACGGCGGTGGCAAAGGAGGGTGATTTTATCCGTTGGGTGGATTTTAATGTGAGCTACGCCGCTTTGTCCGACTGCCTGGCATACGATGTGAAAACCTTCGGCACCGATGCCCACGTCAGCTGGATTGACCTTTTGGCATATCTTGCCGCCAAGGGAGACGGCACCTTTCAAAGCTACAAAACTTCCGACCTTACAAGGCTCACCGATGAGCTAAACAAAGGCACCGAGCTTTCCTCCCTTACCAAATCCTTAAAATCCTTTCCCTACTACAAGGAGGCATATTCTGCCGTTTTAGGCGGTTTTGTGGGCGAATATGAGATTGAAACAGACACAGGCACCACCGAAAAGAAATATGGCTTAAAGGCATTTTCTCCCGTCGCAAAGGGCTACGCCTATTCGGATTTTGACGATTTTGGTGCCGGCCGCTCCTATGGCTTTAAGCGAAAGCATTTGGGGCATGATATGATGGGAAGTGTGGGAACGCCTGTTATCGCCGTGGAGTCCGGCTATGTGGAGTGCCATGGCTGGAACCAGTATGGCGGTTGGCGCATCGGCATACGCTCCTTTGATAAAAAGCGGTATTATTACTACGCCCATCTTCGGAAGGACCATCCTTATAACGACATGTATGAAGGCAAAGCCGTTACCGCAGGAGATGTGATCGGCTATCTGGGCATGACGGGCTACAGCACCAAGGAAAATGTGAACAACATCAACACGCCCCATCTGCACTGGGGCATGCAGCTCATTTTCGATGAATCGCAAAAGGATGCCGTATCGGAGATATGGATTGACCTTTATGCCATCACAAAGCTTCTTGCCAAAAACCGCTCGGCGGTATACCGTCCGGAGGGCTCCAATGAATGGGAGCGGCGGTATCAGATGTTTGAGCCGGTGACAGACGCGTTTTCGCATTGACAAACTGCGCAGAGTTCGGTATAATGATACTATAACCTGACCATAGGCGGTATCATATGAAAATTCTGCAGATAAACGTTTCCGAAGGCGGAAGCACGGGGCATATTGCCTCTGCCATTCACAGACGCCTGCTTCGGGACGGAGAGGAATCCTTATTTTTATACGGTCGTGGAACGAACGCACTGCAAACCGTGGCAGGGCGTTATTGTTCTGCCCTTTTTACAAGGCTGACGGGAAATGTGGGCGCGTTTTGCAAAAAGGAAACAGAGCGGTTCATTTCCGCTATTGATGCATTCCGGCCCGACTGCGTGCACCTTCATAATCTGCACGGATATTATGTGAATATTTCAAAAATTCTGAATCATTTGAAAGTTGCAAAAATTCCCACGGTTATCACCCTGCACGACGAGTTTTTATACACCGGCAGATGCGCCTTTTCCGGCGATTGCGTCCGTTGGCAGATGGGATGCGGCGGTTGTCCGCACAAGGCGGAATACCCTGCCGTTTTTTCCGATAAAACAGCAAAGCTTCTTCAGGAGAAGAAGGAACTTTTTTCAGAGTTCCCCAACCTTTCCATCGTGTCTCCCTCCAAATGGCTGGCACGGCGCGCAAAGGTCACCTATTTAAAAGAGCATCCCATATCCGTGATTCCCAACGGCATCGAAACGGATATTTTCCGTCCGGGAGAAAGCAAGCTTCGCGAAGCTTATCATATCACCGAGGAGCATATTGTTTTTTCCGCCGCACAAGGGCTGATGCTTCCCCGAAAAGGCGGAAAGCATATTGTGGCATTGGCGCAGGCTATGCCGAACGTTCGGTTTCTGTTAGCCGGTGCGGAGGAGGGCTCTTATCCTCCCAATGTAACGGTGCTTCCCGCAACATCGGAGCCGGAGCGAATGGCAGAGCTTTACCGCGGGGCGGACGTATTTTTAATTGCCAGCCGCGAGGATAATTTCCCCACGGTGTGCCTGGAGGCCGCCGCCTGCGGAACGCCTGTTGCAGGCTTTTTAAGCGGTGGAACAGGGGAAACCGTGAGCCCCGATATTTCCCGTTTCGTGCCTTACGGCGACCTGGATGCTTTAAAGCACAGCACGGAAAAATTGTTCCTTTTGACGGACAAAAAGGAAAATGCCACCCACGCGAGAGATGCCGAAGAAATGTATCAGGCGTACAAAATCCTGTATCTTGCGGCTAAATCGGGAGAAAATTAAAAATTTTCATTGCTATTTTCCATTATTTATGGTATAATAATGGAATGCATAAAATGATACATGATTTAACCTTGTGAAAGACACAAAAAAAGGAGCGTTTCATGGAAAAGAACATTCCGGAATCGGCGGCTTATCTTGCGGAGGACTATGACGTTATCGTAGTCGGCGCAGGGCACGCAGGCGTGGAAGCGGCATTGGCCGCGGCACGATTAGGCGTGAAAACCGCTGTGTTTGCACTGAATTTAGATACCGTTGCCAATATGCCCTGCAACCCCTCCATCGGCGGTACGGCAAAGGGGCATCTGGTGCGCGAAATAGATGCTTTAGGCGGCGAAATGGGCAAAGCGGCTGACAAAACCTTTTTGCAGTCCCGTATGCTGAACCGGGGAAAAGGTCCGGCGGTGTATTCGCTTCGTGTGCAGTCTGATCGACGCGCATATCAGGCCGTGATGAAGCACACCATTGAGCTGACGGAAAACTTAGATTTAAAACAGGCGGAAATCACCGCCTTACATATAGAAAATCAGGAAGTCAAAGGCGTGATTACCCACACCGGCGCATATCATCCTGCCAAGTGCGTTATCATTGCCAGCGGCACATACCTGAAAGGAAAAATCATCATCGGCGACACCGCTTATGCCGGCGGTCCCGACGGAACCCGTGCGGCAGAAGGCTTATCGGCTTCCCTTTTAGATGCCGGAATTTCTCTCATGCGTTTCAAAACCGGAACGCCTGCCAGAGTGAACCGACACACCGTGGATTTTTCCAAAATGCAGCGGCAGGACGGCGACGAGCCTATCACACCCCTTTCCTTTGAAACCAAGGACCCCGGTGTGAACAAAGAATCCTGCTACCTGACCTACACCAACAAAAACACCCATCAGATTATTTTAGATAACCTGCACCGCTCTCCTTTATACAGCGGCAAAATCGAAGGCATCGGCCCCAGATACTGCCCCTCCATTGAGGACAAAATCGTGCGCTTTAAGGACAAAGAACGGCATCAGCTTTTCATTGAACCCATGGGCGAAAATACCGAAGAAATGTATGTGCAGGGAATGTCTTCCAGCTTGCCCGAGGACGTGCAGATTAAAATGCTCCGCTCCATTGAAGGGTTGGAAAACGTAAAAATGATGCGAACGGCTTATGCCATTGAATACGATTGCATCGACCCCACCCAGCTTGCGCTGACTTTAGAGTTTAAAACCGTTTCCGGTCTTTACGGCGCAGGTCAGTTTAACGGAAGCTCCGGCTATGAAGAAGCCGCGGCGCAGGGACTGATTGCCGGCATCAACGCCGCAAGAAAGATTCAGGGAAAAGAGGCTATTACGTTAGACCGTTCCTCCAGCTATATCGGCACATTGATTGACGATCTAGTAACCAAAGGAACCCACGAGCCATATCGTATGATGACCTCCCGTTCGGAATACAGACTTCTGCTCCGTCAGGATAATGCCGACGCGCGCCTCACTCCATTGGGACACGAAATCGGCTTAATCAGCGACGAGCGGTATCAATCGTTTTTGGATAAATGGGAAGCCATCCATAATGAGGTGGAACGCATTGAAAAAATCGTGCTTCCGCCCTCTGCCGAGGTGCTTGCCTTTTTAGAGGCACACGGCTCCACGCCCATTTCCAGCGGCGTGCGGTTTTCGGATCTTTTAAAACGTCCCGAAATGACCTATGTGGACTTGATGGCGCTCACCAAAACCGAAATCACTTTAGACAGAGAGTCTGCCGAGGAAGTGGAAATTTTAGTAAAATACGAAGGCTATATCGCACGGCAGATGAAGCAGGTGGAGCAATTTAAAAAATTAGAAGCCAAGAAGCTTCCCGAGGATATGGACTACGATGCCATTGACGGACTCAGAATCGAAGCGCGGCAAAAGCTTTTAAAGCTTCGCCCCACCTCCATCGGTCAGGCAAGCAGAATTTCCGGCGTGAGTCCTGCGGATATCTCCGTTCTGCTGGTATATTTAGAGCAAAACCGTATGTAATAAAAGAAAGGAATTTTTTCTTATGATAAAGAGCATGACAGGCTACGGCCGTTGTGAACACATTGACGAAAACAAAAAAATCGTGATTGACATCCGTTCAGTGAACCACAGATACTGTGATGTCACCGTAAAAGTCCCCAGAAGCTATGCTTACCTGGAGGACAAAATCCGCGAATACGTTTCGGCTGAAATTTCCCGCGGTAAGGTGGAGGTTTTCGTGTATATCGAAAACTACACCAATGAGGATAAGGTGGTAACCGTTGACCATGTTTTGGCGGAAAACTACTATAACGTATTAAAAGAGCTGAAAGAAACCTACGAGGTGCGTAACGATATTTCCTTAAGCGATTTAACCCGCTTTTCCGATATCTTCGTAACCCGTCAGCAGGAAGAAGATAAAGATAAGGCATGGGAATTAGTTTCCGGTTGCTTAAAGTCTGCCGTGGAGGATTTCGTCTCCATGCGTCTTCGTGAAGGCGAGCGCTTAAAGGAAAACCTGTGCGCCCGCGCTGAAGCGATTCAGTCTCTGATTGCAGAAATCGAAAAACGCACTCCCGAAATCGTGGAGGAATACGCAAAGCGCTTAAGAGAACGTATGACAGAGCTTTTGGGCAATTTCCAGGTGGAAGAATCCCGTTTGCTCACAGAAGTGGGTATCATGGCTGACCGCGTTTGCATCGATGAGGAGCTGGTTCGCCTCAAGAGCCATTTCGTAGAGCTGGAAAAGATTCTGGCACTTTCCGAGCCCGTGGGCAGAAAGCTGGACTTTTTGGTGCAGGAAATCAACCGCGAAACCAACACCATCGGCTCTAAAGGAAATGATTTTGGCATCGCCAAGCTGGTTGTGGAAATCAAATCCGAAATTGAAAAATTAAGAGAACAGATTCAGAACATTGAATAGACAAGGGGAACGAACATGAAACTGATTAACATCGGATTCGGTAATATTATTTCGGCAAACAGACTGGTGGCAATTGTAAGCCCCGAGTCTGCGCCCATCAAGCGTATCATTCAGGATGCCAGAGATCGCGGCACCTTGGTTGACGCAACCTACGGCAGAAGAACCCGTGCCGTTATCATTATGGACAGTGACCACATCATTCTTTCCGCCGTTCAGCCGGCAACCGTGGCGCACCGTCTGGATGAAAACGCCGTTGTGGACGAGCCCGAGGATGTGGGAGGCGAAGAAGACGATGCATAAGACAAAAGGTCTTTTGGTTGTGTTTTCCGGTCCCTCCGGCTCCGGTAAGGGAACGGTGCTTGCCGAAGTGATGAAGCGGTATCCCGACATGGAATTTTCCGTTTCCGCCACCACCCGCGCACCCAGAGAGGGCGAAAAAGACGGCGTGAACTACTTTTTTAAAACCAAAGAAGAATTTCAGGATATGGTGGAAAACGGTGGATTCATTGAATGGGCGCAGTTCTGCGAAAACTGCTACGGAACCCCCCGCGCCTATGTGGAAAGCCGTTTAGAACAAGGCAAAGACGTTGTGCTGGAAATTGAAGTACAAGGCGCAATGCAGGTGAAAGAAGCCTTTCCCGATGCGGTGCTCATCTTTAATCTTCCGCCCTCCATGCAGGAGCTGGAAAGCCGCTTAATCGGCAGAAACACAGAGCCTATCGACGTGGTGAACAAACGATTGGCAACAGCAAAGGAAGAGCTTTTGGTTGCCGACCGCTATGACTATGTGATTGTAAACGATGTGGTAGAATATGCCGCAGAAAAGTTTTTATCCATCTTAAAAAGCGAAAAATGCAAAGCAGAAAGAAATATTTCGTTACTAAAAGAATTTAAATAAACCATACTTATATTTGAAAGGAATTGATTATTATGATGCTTTATCCCTCTATTGTTGATTTATTAGAAAAGGCAGGCAGCAAATACAGCCTGGTGATTGCCGCTTCCAAGCGCGCAAGAGAAATCTGTGAATCCAGCGAAGAAACCGACGAACCTTTAGACGGTGCACGCGGTATCACCAAAGCTGCAGAAGAAATTGCCGACGGTACCATCACCGTAATCAACTACGAAGGTCAGGACGATATCATCAAAAAGCTGGAGCATGTGAACACAGACGAGTATGCTGAAAACGTAATGCATATGCAGATGAGCGGTCTGGCAGCTGCAGAAGATGAAGAGCTGGCAAGACAGGACGAAGAAGCAGAAGCTGAAAATGAAGAATACAATGACTAATGTCGGTATCGTATCGTTGGGGTGTCCTAAAAACCGTGTGGACACGGAAAATATGCTGGGAATCTTGGGCGACAAGGGCTATGCCGTTGTGGCATCTCCCGAAGACGCGGATATCATTATCGTTAACACCTGCGCTTTTATCGACTCTGCCAAGGAAGAATCCATCAGCACCATTTTGGAAATGGCGGAATATAAAAAAGACCGTTGCAAGCTTTTGATTGTTGCAGGCTGTCTTGCAGAGCGGTATCACGGTGAAATCCCCGATGAGCTCCCCGAAGTGGACGCCATTGTGGGAACCGGGGATTACCATAAAATCGCAGAAGTGATTGCCGAGGCTGAAAGCGGCGAAAAGCCTGTTCTGTTCGGTCATATCAACGATGAGATTCCGGAAGGTCTGCCCCGTATGCTCAGCACCGGGGGCGCAAGTGCCTATTTAAAAATTGCAGACGGGTGTGACAATAAGTGCACCTACTGTGTCATCCCTCAGCTCCGTGGCGCATACAGAAGCCGCCCCATGGAAGAAATTTTAAAAGAAGCAAAAGCTTTAGCGGCAGACGGCATCCGTGAGCTGATTGTAATCGCACAGGACACCACGCGCTACGGCTACGATTTATACGGCACCGAAAAGCTTTCCGAGCTTTTGGATTGCCTGTCCGAAATCGAAGGGATTCATTGGATTCGCGTGCATTATATGTACCCCGAATCCATCACCGATACCATGGTGGAAACCTTTGCCAGAAATGATAAAATCGTGAAATACATGGATATTCCCATTCAGCACATCAACGACCGTATTTTAAAGCTGATGGGCAGAAAAACCACCCGCAAGCAGATTACGGAGCGAATGAATAAGCTTCGTTCACGCATTCCGGGGCTTACCATCCGCACATCCCTGATTGCAGGCTTCCCCACAGAAACGGAAGAGGAATTTACAGAGCTTTTAGAATTCGTGAAGGAAGCAAAGCTGGAGCGGCTTGGCGCATTTGCCTATTCCAAGGAGGAAAACACCGCGGCGGCAAGGCTTTCCGGTCAGATTGACGAGGAGGAGAAAATCCGTCGTCAGGATGCGGTTTTAGAGGCTCAGCAGGCGATTTCCGATGCAATGCAGCAGGAAAAAATCGGCAAAACCTTCGAGGTTTTAGTGGAAGGCTATGACGATGAGAACCTGATGTATTTCGGAAGAACCTATGCAGACTCTATTGAGGTGGACACCACCACATACTTTGCCGCAGAGGACGAGGTAGAAATCGGAAGCTTTGTTTCCGTGAAAATATTAGACGCCGACAGCTATGACTGCACCGGTGTGCAGGTCACAGACTGAGAAAGGAGACGGCTATGAATACACCAAATAAACTGACACTTCTTCGGGTGATTATGATCCCGCTGTTTATTTTCTTTTATTTATATGACTTTATCCCCGCCTCAAACATCATTGCAACCGTTTTGTTCGTTGCAGCATTCTTCACCGACTGGCTGGACGGATATTTAGCACGCAAAACCAATCAGGTTACCGATTTCGGCAAAATTATGGACCCCTTGGCAGACAAGGTTTTGGTTGCGGCGGCTATGGTCTGCATGACAGGTGAAGGCATCGTAAACCCCTGGATTACCATTGCGGTACTGGCAAGAGAATTTGCCGTTTCCGGCATCCGCATTGCGGCGGCTGCTGAAGGCAACGTGGTTGCGGCAAGCATCTGGGGAAAACTGAAAACAATGTGGCAGTTCATTGCCATCACCGTTGCGCTGATTTTCAAAGCTTTAGGGCTTGCGCAGCTGCAGATTATTGTGGATATTCTCATGTGGATCAATCTGGCGTTGACTGTTCTTTCCGGCATTGACTACATCGTGAAAAACAAAAAATACTTATCCTATAAGTAAGTTCTTCGGCTGTTCGGTTCCGGACAGCCGATTTTTGTCTTGATACCCATAAAGATTGGAGGAACCATATGTCTATGAAAAATTACTCTGCCGTGACGGAGGAAGTGAAAACCCTCGCGGCACTTTGCACCAAAAATAATCACATCACACCGGATTTATACGATACCCATCAGGTAAAACGCGGTCTTCGAGATTTAGACGGCAAGGGCGTTGTAACCGGGCTTACGGAGATTTCCCATATCGTTTCATCAAAAACCGTGGACGGAAAAAGCGTTCCCTGCGAGGGCGAGCTTTATTATCGGGGCATTGACGTAAAACACCTGGTAAACGGCTTTTTGTCGGAAAACCGTTTCGGATTTGAAGAAACGGTGTATCTGCTTCTGTTTGGCGAGCTTCCTTCCGAGGCGGCACTTGCTGATTTTCGTATGCTTTTAGCCGATGCCAGAACTCTTCCGAAAAATTTTGTCCGCGACGTTATCATGAAAGCGCCCAACGAGGACATTATGAACTCGCTGGCAAAAAGTGTGTTGACCCTTTATTCCTACGATAAAAATGCAAACGATTTATCCATTCCCAACGTACTGCGCCAATGCCTGCACCTGATTGCAAACTTCCCTCTGCTTTCGGTGTATTCCTATCGGGCATACCGGCACTATATCAAGGGAAAAGGCTTGATTATTCATAATCCCGACAAAAACCTTTCCACCGCGGAAAACATTCTGCGTCTTCTGCGTCCCGACAAGAGCTTCACCCCCTTAGAAGCGCGGCTTCTGGATTTAGCATTGGTGCTTCACGCAGAGCACGGCGGCGGTAATAACTCCACCTTCACCAACCACGTGGTAACCTCCTCCGGCACGGATACTTATTCTGCCATGGCGGCTTCTCTGTGCTCCTTAAAAGGACCCAAGCACGGCGGCGCCAACATTAAGGTTACCCATATGTTCCGCGACATCAAAAAGCACGTTTCCGACTGGGAGGATGAAGACGCACTTCGCGCATATCTTACCAAAATCTTAAATAAGGAAGCGTTCGACCGCACCGGTCTCATATACGGTATGGGGCACGCGGTGTATTCCATTTCCGACCCCAGAGCAGGCGTGTTCCGCGATTTTGTGGGTAAGCTTTCCGTGGAAAAAGGAAGAGAAAAGGAATTTGCCCTTTATAATAAGGTAGCCGAGCTTTCCACCGAGATTATCTCGGAAAAGAGAAAAATCTATAAAGGCGTGAGCCCCAACATTGATTTCTACAGCGGTTTTGCCTACTCCATGATGGAACTGCCCGAAGAGCTTTACACACCCATTTTCGCCGTTGCCCGTGTGGCCGGCTGGAGTGCGCACCGCATCGAAGAACTGATAAACGCCGGCAAAATCATCCGTCCGGCATATAAGGCTGTGTCGAAGACGGCGCCTTATGTGAAGCTGAGCGAAAGGAAATAAATTCCTTGACAAAACGCGTTTTCTGCGATAAAATAAAAGTGTATAACTATATGAAAGGGAGAATCTATATGAAAAAAGCATTATCTGTCATTCTGGCAATGCTGATGCTTCTGACTATAACCCCTATGGCATTTGCAGAAGTAATTGCAAACGGCGAAACACCCCTTGCTATTGCGGCAGACACTGAAACCAAAATTGACCTGGAAAACTACCCGAACGGTGAACTCACCGATCTGGAAGGAAACATCGCACCATATACAATGGAGGTGCATAAAAATGACGCAAACTCTTATGTGTTCAGTGGAGGACTAAAGGGTATAAACCTCACACAAACCCTGAAATTCAATGTTACTGAGGCAAATACATACGATATTGAGATGGTGTACACCGATGCAGATTATCTCAGTAAAATCAATGTCGCTT
Organism: Clostridia bacterium; assembly: GCA_017396465.1. Taxonomy (GTDB): domain Bacteria; phylum Bacillota; class Clostridia; order UBA1381; family UBA9506; genus Congzhengia. The sequence continues at coordinate 19,008 of JAFQLU010000008.1, forward strand.
TAAACGGTGTATCCGTTCCCGCATTCTACATTGCACAGGCAATTGCGGATACAACAGCAGAAGACGGCTCTACTGTGTACTATTTTGAAAAAGATTTTGCGGCACACAAAAAAGTGTTCCGTGCTGACCTTTCCGCTGGGGATAACACCTTAACAATCACCTTCCCCGAAAGAACCGGCTCATTGGCAGGCACCATTGCATTTGCTGCGGACTATGTTTCTTTCACCCCTGTTGCAAAACAGACACCTGCTGCTGTCAGCGGAAACGAGACAACTACCATTGAAGCGGAAACTTTGACATTTAACACCACACTTGCAGGCGATATGGATATCTATGTTCACAATTACTCCACACCTGTGGTCAATGACAGTTGTACCGCTTTCGGTTTCACAGAAAAAAATTACAATAACACGCCTTTGAAAATGACTATTCCGATTAACGTGGAAAAAGCAGGTTATTACGATGTGGAAGCGATCATGAACAAAGGCGAATCCTGGCTTTCCTCTGCAACCTTATACAGTTCTGCAAGAGGCAAGCTTTTAACCAGCAGCGGTTCCAAATATCTGAAAGCAACTTCGGAAAACAAACTTGGCGGTCAGGCTACAGGGATTTATGGAAAACGTACTTATCTGCCTGCCGGAGAACAGACCTTAACAATCGACATTGGCACAAGACCGGAAGCTGCCCCCGGTGGCATCTGGTTCCTCGCCGATAAGATTTCCCTGACACCGGTAACACATACCGCTGAAGAATCAGCAGTGATTCCTGCTGCAGGCGGTACGGTAGAGTACGAAGATTTCCAAAACTATGTCAACGACGAAATCCCCGTTACCATCTATAACGCAACAACTGCCGCAGGTAATATGGCTTCCGGCTCTTCTTTCATAAAGTTTGATACCGGCGCAAGAAGCTATGATTTTTATATCGACATTCCCGTTTATGTGGAAAAGGCAGGCTTCTACGATTTAGACCTGATCGGCTCCTCTGCCGGCTCAAATGATCTCTATATTGACGGAGCTTCTGTTACTTTTACAAAGGGAACCAACATTGGTAACTACGACAACACCACCCACATAGGTGATTATTACTGCGTGAAATATTTCCCTGCAGTGCAGTACGAAAGCCGTGTATTCCTTGCAGCAGGCGCGCACACCTTCACGACCAAATCGCAGAGACGTGCAAACCAGTCTTACGACGTTGCAAACATATACGATTGCATCATGCTGGAGCCCCATCTGCCCGAAGCAGTATCTGTATCCGCCGATGCAACCGCAAGCATCCAGCTGGAAAATTACACAAATTATATTTCAGCTGATAACACATCTCAGCTGAAAAGCAACTACTCCACAAAGGAATATGCAAAAGGCAAAGTCCTGAACATAACCGAAATCCCCACAAAGGACGGCTTATATATCAATGTCCCGATTACCGTGGCAGAAGACGGCAAATACTTCGTTGAGTTATACGCCAGCCTCGGTAACGGCGGATATGTAAGCTATGCTGATGTAAAAGTGGACGGGAACCCCGTTGTGTATAACAAACCGGAATATGATTTAGAAGATTTGTCATTAGATGCAGACGGCAACATCGACTATGTAAACAACAACTACAAAATGCATCGCTTTGGTGCATATGTTGATCTCACCGCCGGTGAGCATCTCGTTACCTACTATGCACAGAAGAGAAGCAAATACAGCGAAACAGACAAAAATCAGCAGCAAGAGGTTGCAGCAGGATATTACCGCGTTACAAACGTGGTAGACCGCATTGACTTTACAAAATGCGAAAACTCTGCTGTTTACTTGCAGGAAAGCAGCTCTGTATCTGTGATTGCATATCCGGAAAAAGCCATGACCGGTAAAGCAATCATCGCATTGTACAGCGGCAAAGAGTTGGTTGGCATTAAGCCTTTCGATATTACAGACGCACAGCTGATTTCCGACACAGTTCCCTGTTCTAAGAAACCGGATACCGCAAAAGTATTCGTTTGGAAAGATTTAGAGAACTTTGAGCCTGAAATGGAATCCATTGTTTTAGCTGTTCAGTAAATTCCAAAATGTAAGGGAGCGAAACTTTCGCTCCCTTTTGTTGTATCACAAAGAGGCGGGCTTGCCAAATCGAGCCCGTCTTTTTTATTGTCCAAAAGACATTTGCCAAATGAATGGCGGTTGTGGCAAAACGCCGAAAAATATGCGTATTCGTTGACAATGCGCCCTTTTTATGATATAATATTTCATTATTATAAAATAGTAGTAATATACGAAAGGAAGAAGATTTATGGGACTCACTTTAACCGAAAAAATTCTCAAAGCCCACATTGTGGACGGAGAATTTGTGAAAGGAACAGAAATCGGTATTAAAATCGACCAGACATTACCGCAGGACGCAACAGGTACCATGGCATATTTGGAATTTGAAGCCATCGGTATTCCCCGTGTGAAAACAGAGCGTTCCGTTGCATATATCGACCATAACACACTGCAGTCCGGCTTTGAAAACGCAGACGACCACCGCTTTATCGGCTCCGTTGCCAAAAAGCACGGTATTTATTTCTCCCGTCCCGGTAACGGCATCTGCCATCAGGTGCACCTGGAGCGCTTCGGCGTGCCCGGCAAAACCCTGATTGGTTCCGATAGCCACACTCCCACCGGCGGCGGTATCGGTATGATTGCCATCGGCGCAGGCGGCTTGGACGTTGCTGTAGCTATGGGCGGCGGTGCATATTATATTACATATCCCAACATTGTGAAAGTGAACTTAACCGGTAAACTCTCTCCCTGGTGTGCGGCAAAGGACGTAATCTTAGAAGTCTTAAAGCGCATGTCCGTAAAAGGCGGCGTGGGCAAGGTGATTGAATACTGCGGCGAAGGCGTTGCTTCCCTTTCCGTCCCCGAGCGTGCAACCATCACCAATATGGGTGCAGAATTAGGCGCAACAACCTCCATCTTCCCCTCTGACGAAGTGACAAAGGCATTTTTAAAGGCGCAGAAGCGCGAAGATGTATGGGTTCCCCTTGCGGCAGACGAAGATGCGGTTTATGATGAAGTGATTGAAATCAACCTTTCCGACATTGAGCCTGCGGCGGCTTGTCCCCATATGCCCGACAACGTAAAAGGTCTTTCCGAACTGGGAAATATGAAAATTGACCAGGTTTGTATCGGCTCCTGCACCAACAGTTCCCTGCAGGATATGATGAAAGTAGCATACATTTTAAAGGGCAAAACCGTGCATCCCGATGTTTCCCTTTCTATCGCACCGGGCTCTAAACAGGTTTTAAATATGTTGGCTGAAAACGGCGCGTTATCTGCTATGATTGATGCAGGCGCAAGAATTTTGGAAAGCGCTTGCGGTCCTTGTATCGGTATGGGACAGTCCCCCAACTCCGGCGGTATATCCTTACGTACCTTTAACCGTAACTTTGAAGGCCGCTCCGGCACCAAAGACGGTCAGATTTATCTGGTATCTCCCGAGGTTGCGGCAGTTTCTGCCATCAACGGCGTTTTAACCGATCCCAGAACCTTAGGCGATATGCCCGAATTCCCCATGCCGGAAGAATTTAAAATTAATGATAACATGATTGAGCCTCCCGCATCTGTGGAGGATATGGACAGCGTGGAAATTCTCCGCGGTCCCAACATCAAGCCTTATCCCGAAACTGCACCTTTAGCAGACGATTTAGAGTGTGCTTGCTCCTTGAAGGTGGAAGACAACATCACCACAGACCATATCATGCCTGCCGGTGCTAAAATTCTGCCCCTTCGTTCCAACATTCCGAAAATTTCCGAGCATTGCTTCACCGTTTGTGATGAAAGCTTCCCGACTCGTGCAAAAGGGCTGGGCAAGAGCATCATCGTTGGCGGCGCGAACTACGGTCAGGGTTCCTCCCGTGAGCACGCGGCACTGGCTCCTCTGTATTTAGGCGTTAAAATCGTGCTGACAAAATCCTTTGCACGTATTCACCGCTCCAACTTAATCAATGCAGGTATTCTGCCCTTAACCTTTGTAAACGAAGCAGACTACGATAAAATTACCCAGGGCGACATGCTTTCCGCTTCCGGCTTGATTGAAGCGGTAAAGAGCGGCTCCGACATTGTTCTTACAAACAAAACCACAGGCGAAACCATTCCCTGTAAATGCGAGCTTTCCGACCGCGCAAAAGATATCATTTTAGCAGGCGGATTACTCGACTTCACCCGTGAAAGCTTAAAATAATTTCTGTATCATAAGGAAAGGAAGATAGATATATGGCTAAAATTCAGATGAAAACGCCCCTCGTTGAGATGGACGGCGACGAAATGACCAGAATTATCTGGAAAATGATTAAGGATATTTTAATTCATCCTTATATTGACCTGAAAAGTGAGTACTACGATTTAGGTCTTCCCTACAGAAACGAGACCAATGACCAGGTAACCATCGATTCAGCCGAGGCTACTAAAAAATACGGCGTTGCAGTAAAATGCGCAACCATCACCCCCAACGCTGCAAGAATGCCCGAATATAACTTAAAGGAAATGTGGAAATCTCCCAACGGCACCATCCGTGCCGCTTTGGACGGTACCGTGTTCCGTACACCCATTATCGTAAAAGGTATCACACCTTACATTCCCACATGGACAAAGCCTATCACCATTGCCCGTCACGCATATGGCGATGTGTATAAAAACACAGAAATGCAGGTGCCGGCAAATTCTAAATGCGAGCTGGTTTGCACCGATAAGGACGGTAATGAAAGCCGCGAAGTGATTCACACCTTCGGTGACACCGCAGGTATCATCCAGGGCATGCACAACACAGATAAATCCATTGCAAGCTTTGCAAGAAGCTGCTTTAATTTTGCGCTTGACACCAAGCAGGATTTATGGTTTGCAACAAAGGATACCATCTCCAAAAAATATGACCACAGATTCAAGGATATTTTTGCTGAAATCTTTGAAGCAGAATACAAAGAGAAGTTTGATGCATTAGGCATTGAATATTTCTACACCTTGATTGACGATGCAGTTGCTCGTGTTATCCGCTCCGAGGGCGGCTATATCTGGGCTTGCAAAAACTACGACGGCGATGTTATGAGTGACATGGTTGCAACCGCATACGGGAGCCTTGCTATGATGACATCCGTTCTGGTTTCTCCCGACGGCGTGTATGAATACGAAGCCGCTCACGGCACCGTTCAGCGCCACTACTACAAGCACTTGAAAGGCGAAAAAACCTCCACAAACAGCGTGGCTACCCTGTTTGCATGGACGGGTGCTCTGCGTAAGCGTGGCGAGCTGGATGAACTGCCCGGGCTGATGAACTTTGCTGACTGTTTAGAAAAGGCAACCATCCAGACCATCGAAGAGGGCGTTATGACCGGCGATTTATACCTTTTATCTTCTCTTTCCAACAAGACCAAGGTTGACACCGAGGAATTTTTAGTGGAAGTTGACAAGCGCCTGAAGGCTCTTTTAGCATAATTTCATAAAGCAAATCACCCCTTTTTCCGTACCGGCATATACTGGTACTGTGAAAAGGGGTGTTTTTATGCGTCTGGGTAGCAGAAGATTTATAAGAAACCGCCGGAAAGCGAGTTCACTTCTGGCTTTTTTTCTGATTCTGTCCGCGTCATCTGCCATGCTGTATTACATGTTTTTGGTGGTTCGCCCAACCTTTGTAGCCTTGGCGGAAAGCAAAGCGAAGGAGCTGGCGGTTGTTACCGTGAACCGCTCTGTAACCGAGCAGATAGAAAAAGCACCGATTACATACAGCGATATCGTTACGCCGGTTTTAAACGAAGAAAATTCTGTTACCGCATTAAGCTCCAACCTTGTCTCTATCAGCAAATTGAAGTCTGACTTAAACCTTGCCATTATGAATGATATCGCCGGCATGGATGTTGCCACCATGCATGTGCCTTTGGGAAGCTTATTGGGAAGCGATTTTTTCGCAGGCTTGGGCCCAAAAATTCCCTTTCATGTGATGCCCTTCGGCACGGCGGAAACAGATATCTGCACCGATTTTACCGATGCCGGCATCAACCAGACGCGGCTCACCGTTTTGGTGAAGGTGAAAGCGGATATGTCCGTTCTGCTTCCTACCGTACGCAAAAAAAGCACGGTGGAAACCACCGTGCCTGTTTTAGAAACCGTTATCGTCGGTGCCGTTCCCGACAGCTACACCCATGTAGACCGCGACGGCTATGAATTTGAAGATGACGTTTTAGAATTAGCCGAATAAATCCTGCAATGCCTTTTTTGCCTTATCCTTTGCGCGGCTCATTTCCTCTTCGTCCTTTTCAATCGTGAACACATCCCCCTCGGCACAATCGGGCAGAATACGGATATCCACCTCTGCCATTGTGCCGTCGGGCAGTTCTGCTACGGCGCATGCGCCCTCAATTCTGTCTATGATGATTTTCATATCCTATCTCTCCGTTTCAAAGTGTATCTCGCTGCCGTCCGAGATGGCAACAACGTTTCCTTGTTCATCGGTTCGGAAAATTTCGCATCCGAACCGCTCAAGACGGCTTAAAACCTGCTGGGTGGGGTGACCGTATTTGTTATCTGTGCCGCAGGATATTACGGCGTATTTTGGCTGAACCTGCTCTAAAAAGTTTGCCGTAGAAGATGAGTTGGAGCCGTGATGCCCCACTTTGAGCACATCATACACACCGATACTGCCTTTGAGCTGATTTTCCACGGTGTACTCCGCATCGCCCATAAAAAGGAATCTGTTATTTCCGTAGGTTACGGAAACTACTGCGCTATAATCATTCATTTCTTCATATTCTGCCGAGACTGGTGAAAGGAACTGAACTGCAAGATTTTCTGTTTTTAAAACCTCCACACCGGCTTTTGCCTTTTCTGCCTTCACGCCTTTTACCTTCGCCGTTTCTACTACATCCATGAAGGTTTTTGTATCGTGGCTCACATCGGGAAGATATAGCGTTCCGATGTCGAAGGCTTCTATCACGGTGTCCAGCCCTCCGATATGGTCGGAGTGGGGATGAGTTCCCACCAGATAATCAATTTTCGTATCTCCCTGCGCCCCGATATAGTCGCACACCGTTTCGCCCATATCATTTTCTCCGGCGTCAATCAGCATTGTTTCGCCGTTGGGCAACTGGATAAATATGCTGTCCCCCTGCTCTACATCGATGTAATGAACGCGCAGGTCGCCGGATTCTGAAATCGGTGCAGACGGTTTTGCCTCTTCCTGAACCGTTTCATTTTGTTTCACGCCGCGCATCAGAAGCGCAAGCAGAATCAAAATCAGAATCGTGCCGAAGGATATTTTCTTTTTCATGATGATTCCCCCTCTTTTATATTGTACCGCAAAAAGGCAGAAAAAGTCAAGAGGGTGTAGCAAAATGAAACCTTTTGCCACACCCTCTGTTTCCAATTTTATTCAAATAAATATCGGATGCTCTCGGGAACGTTTTCTTCGTCCATACTGCGTGTGACGCAGTATTCACTGTAGTTCGGCGAAACAAATATAAATTCCACCAGATTCCCTTCTTTTCCTCCCAAATAGGGCGTTTCCGTAACATAACGGTACAGTTCGCCGATTACCGCCGGGTCGGTGATGTCTTCACCGGGCACACACTGCTGCGCTCTCACATTCGGATCATCTGACGGCTGCGTGATATACCGGTTCACTCTGACCTGCGTGTAGTCCTCTGCAGTAGGCAGAGCGCCATACAGTCCCAGTTCCCGAAGGATGGCGATAGTGTTTACATAAGAATCCCGGATATAATAGGTTTCTTCCGTTTCGTTCACATAGTTTTCCGGGTCCTCAACGGGAACGTCTGTTCCTACATATATGAGCTCCGTTCTGCGGTTTACGCGGATGTACGTATCCGTCGCTTCGCCTTCTATGAATTCTTCATAAGGTGCCGCCGCTAAATCCTTACGAAGAGCCTCTGTCAGGCGCGAAACCATAGCCTTTTCTTCTTCCGTGCCGCCCGTTTCATCGTGATATGTGCCAAACGGCGCCTTGAGACGTCTGTCGCAGATTTCCATAAAGTTAATCACATATGTGGGCTCTCTTAAGATGGGGAACCGTTCTTTTTTGTTCTCTTCCGTTTCCATAATGGGCTTTAAGAATTCCGCTTCTTCTCTAAAATCGACAGAATACGTGCGGAGCATGGTTTTTCCGTTTTTCAGATGATAGGTTATATAAATGTTGATGTATCCCGTTTCATCCGAAGGCACATCGATTTTATACTGATGGAAGGCTAAAGCGTTTTCGATGTCCTCTTTTTCTGTCAGAACGGGAATATAATCCTTTTCCTTCACAAATCTGTAGTAAGTCTTATGATTATAATTCTGTTCGGAAACAGTTACGCTTTCGATGTCCTCTGCATTCGGTATTCTGCTCTCATAACCGGTGATATCCATAGCGAAAACGCAAATCAGCACTAAAACCGTGAGCAAGAAAGCACTTGCAGGGATTGCGGCACCTTTCACCGTGAAAGCCTTTTTGGCTATGAAGTTTGCAATCAGCAGTCCCACAATACCAAAGGGAATCATAAACAAAAGATTTGCCATATCTGTTAACGCGTATATATAAGCAAAGCCTAAAAAACCGGCACACAACGCCACGCCGTACACAAAAACGGGCTTGAGCCTCGGAAAAGCAATCACTTCCCCGTGGTTTTCCAGATGGCGCAGCTTATAAATTCCAAAGCCCAGCGCAAGAAATACTACCGAAAGCACCAGATATAAAATGGCACCCGAAGGCTCTGTGATTTGTTCCACACCCAAATACAGCTTTTGTGTGATGAAGTTTATATCGTCTGAATAGCCGTATAAATGCGTTGTTGCGACTCCTTTTACCATCACTTCTGCAAAAATCGGAAGCGCCGCAAAAATGCAGGCAAAGATGGGCTGTGCAATCACATTTCCCACCAGCATCCCTGCGCAGGTGGTAAGGGAAAATGCAATGGCGCTATAAGTAAGCGTGGTGTATGCCCAGGTCCAGATATCGGATAGCGAAAGCACCTGCGCCATCATGGCATCACTTCTCACAAACAGCAGAGCCACGCTTATAACCACTACCGGCACAATCAGCGCCAGAAGACCGTACAAAATGTGCGTCACATAAAGGCTTAATCTTGTTACCGGCTGTGCGTGCGCCGTTGCTACCGCACTCTTTTTGTTCAGGTAAGAAAACAGGAGCATCGAAAGCACCACGGCTGCAACAAAAAGCAAAAAGTAGGAAGGTAGACAATAGTTGCTCCAATGGGAGTTAATATATCCAAAGCCGATATCCTCATATCCTGTAATCTGCTTTGATTCCAATAAATAGGTTACTCTCTCATAAAAGGGCACAAGGCACGTCAGAACGATAGCAAGGGTATGCAGTATCGGAATCCACCAGAACCGTTTCACATCGGCGCGAAATACCGTTTTGTTAAAGAATGATATTTGCCGTTTCATAGCCAACACCTCCCAGTTCATAGATAAACACTTCCTCCAGGGTCAGCGGCAGAATGTCGCAGAGCAAGGGGCTGTGTTTTGCAATTTCTTCTTTGATTTGTGCCACGTTGCCTTTCACAATCAGGCTGTATACCGAGCCGAACTGCTCCTCGTGCAAAAGCGTAAGACTCTCTTTTAAAGCATCGGGCATGGCAACACCGAAGGCTACCTGAACCTTGTGGATGTTGCCCTTGGCATCGTCTAAGGATTTTTCCAGCACCACTTTGCCCTGATGGATGATGCCCACATGGTCGCACACATCCTCTAATTCCCGCAGGTTATGGCTGGAAACCAAAACGGTCATATTCCGCTCTGCCACCTCCTGCAGCATCAGCTTCCATACGTTTCGGCGCATAACGGGGTCTAACCCGTCCACCGGCTCGTCTAAAATCATCACGTCCGGCTTGGTGCAGATGCCGATCCAGAAAGCCACCTGCTTCTGCATGCCCTTGGAAAGCTTTCGCACCTTCCGTTTTATATCAATGGGAAAAACCTCTTTTAAGGAATAAAACCGTTCCCAATCCCAGGAAGGATACAAGCCGGCATACACCTTTGCCATGTCCAGGATGGAATAGGTGGGATAAAAATATAAATCGTCGCCGATGCAAATCACTCTTTTTTTCAGGTCAATATTTTCATAAACCGGCGCATCCAGAATCGTCACACTTCCGGAATCGGGACGGTACACGCCCGTCATGTGCTTGATAACGGTGGTTTTCCCGGCTCCGTTTGCGCCAACGAGCCCGTAAACCGTTCCGCTGTCCACATGGAGAGACAATTCGTCCAGCGCCTTAAATCCGTCAAAGGATTTCGTTACATTTTTTACTTCTATCATATATGCTCACCCCTTTTGATGGTTCCGTAAATTTCTTCGATTTCTGCTTGAATCCGCTCAAGCTCCACGCCCTGATAAATCAGCTCCGCGGCGGCTTCTCTCAAGTGCTTATAAAGCGCATTTTGCGCCTCTTTGGACACATCGCTTCTTTTTGCCACAAAGCTTCCCTTCGCGCGCAAAGATACAATATATCCTTCCTCCTCCAGCTCCTTATAGGCTCTCTGGATGGTGTTGGGATTGATGGCAAGGCTTCCTGCCAGCTCCCGCACCGAAGGGATTTTATCCTGCTCTTTCAGCGCGCCGGTGATAATCAGCGTTTTGAATTTGTCCTTGATTTGTTCATACAGCGGCCGACTGTCGCCCCAATCAAGTTGAATCATGGTTCTCCGCCCTCCTTCGATGTATTAACTGTACTAATACATATAATACAGTTTATTTTCTCATTTGTCAATACCTTTTTGAAAATTTTTACGAAAAACTTTCGTGAGGCTCTCTATTGACAAAAAGACAGAATGTGATAGAATAGAAGCAAACGGGAAAGGAGAGGTCATTTATGCTATACACAACACCCAACGATTTTGACCGTCCCACGGACAGTGCCAGAATCCAGAAAGCAATCATTGAAGCCAAAAGACAAGGACACAATCAGGTTGTGATTCCGAGAATCAACGAGGCCACGAAAAAGCCCGTGTGGATCATAGAAGAAACCATTCTTCTTCCTTCGGACATCACCGTAATTTTTGATAACTGTCATCTTAAAATGGCAGACGGAGTGATGTGCCAGATGTTCTGCAACGAAAACGCTCATTCCCCCATCGGCGGAACGAAAGAGGGCGAGCAGAAAAACATCCGCCTCATCGGGCGTGGCAATGCGTTGCTCGACGGCGGACGCGACAACGGTCTTTGCGAGAAAACCTCCAATAAAAACGGTTTTCCTCATATTATGCATAACTTAACCATTTTCTTCCGCAACGTGAAGCATTTCACCATTCAGAATCTGACCGTTCGCGACCAGAGATGGTGGGCGCTTTGCTTCTATTATTCCTCCTTCGGCAAGATTTCCGATATTCATTTTGAGCTGACAGAGCGCTACGAACGCGGTATTGATACAGAAACAGGCTACTGGCGGAATCAGGACGGCATCGACCTTCGGGTAGGCTGTCATAACATTACCATTGAAAATATCACCGGCGAAACCGGAGACGATGTGATAGCTTTTACGGCACTTGCAAGCCCCACCGGTTTTGAAGAAGCGCTGAAGGTTGACGGACACAGCAAGGATATCCATGATGTGTCTATCCGTAACGTGAAGGCATCCTGCAACCTTTGCGCCATTGTACGGCTTTTAGCTCACCGCAGAAATAAGATATACAACATCAGCATTAACGGCTTGTTCACCAACGAGGATGCCCCGGTGCGTCCGGCTGTGGCAGTTCGCGTGAATGAGCATCACTATTACGGCAACAACATCGAGGATAAAGCCGTGATGGGTGAGATGCACTCCATTTCCATCCGGAATGTGTATGCAGAGCCTAAGCAGTGCGGCATTCTTTTCAGCGGTGACCTGTGCGACATTTCCATCCGTGATGTATTCGTAACAGGCGATGCACCGGCTCTGATGACACTTGCAGAGTTTGACGGAGAGGTGCATAACCGCCTGAAAAATATTTTGGCAGACGGCATCCACGCAAAAAATATCAAAGAGTTCCGCAACACAGAAGAGGAAAATGTTGTGACAACGAATTGTTTTCCCAAATAAGAATGCAAACAAAAAGGTCTCCCGAAAATCGGGAGACCTTTTTTATAACAGCTTCATCACATATTCTGCAATAAACACCGCCACACAGGAAAGTGCGGCAACCTGCACCAGGCTTTTTTCAAAGTATGCCAAAATCACGGCAACAACAAATCCGATGGCGGCAGAAACCATGTTCGCCGTGGAGGAAAAGATTGCCGGAATGGTCATAACGCTTAACACCGCATAGGGCATATAATAGAGGAATGACAAAAGGAATCTGTTTTTGATTTTCTTTTTCATCAGCACCAGCGGCAGCATACGAATCAGGTATGTAACGCCGGCGCAAACCAACAAGTATAGCCAGAAAGGAATCTCACGCATTGTTTTCATCCTCCTCTGCTATTGAAATAGGCGAAAGAGCCGCAAAAAGGGCACTTGCAAGCACCGCGCAGATAATAACGGTAAATCCGCCGGGAATTTGGTTTAAACCCGGGATATAGGAGAAAGCGCAGCTTAAGGCAATTGCCGCCAATACGCAAAGCGCCGTTGCACGGCTTTTCTTCGCCGGGGGAATCACGATGGCAATAAACATGCCGTATATCGCAATACCAAGCGCCGAAGTTACCGCCGTGGGCAGAATCTGCCCTGCTCCGGCACCGATTAAGGTGCCCAGGCTCCAGCCTAAATAGGGCGTTAAAATCAGGCCGTATAAAAACCGTTTTCCCACTGCGCCTTCTTTGCCTGCCGCCACGGCAAACACCTCATCGGTGTTCACAAAGGCAATGACAAACCGGTCGAAAAGGCTCACATTTTTGTCCAGCTTCTGGGACAGCGACACCGACATCAGCGCATACCGAAGATTAATCACAAGCTGCGCCAGCGCAAGCTCTGCCAAGGAGCCGCCCGCCGCCATGATGGGGACCGCCGCAAGCTGACCTGCCGAGGTGACGTTGGTCATGGAAATGAGAAGTGTCTGCAGAAGTGTCATGCCGCTTTCTGTTGCAAATATTCCGAATGCAAAGGACACAGAAAGGTACCCCAGGCATATGGGAAGACCGTCTGTGATTCCTTTTAAAAATGAATTGTTTTTCATAGTTGCTCCAAAGGTTTTATAAATTTTCTGTTATATTCTATCATATTTTGCCCGTTTTGGCAATCCAAAAAGAGCATGTCACATCAAAATTCCCGGAGATGTGCATCTCCGGGAATGATTCTATTCGTTTTTATTTGTCTTTTTTGCCTGCCATTTCCAGTTTTGTCTGGCGACGGTTCTTCACATGCTCTTCCATGGGCTTGATATCGCCTGCAGCCTTCAATGCTTCCTTGGTCATCAAAGGTCCGACCAGCTCGTAAACCAGAACGGCAAAGAGCGTAATGTTACG
>JAFQLU010000009.1 GCA_017396465.1 Clostridia bacterium
GAGGACCTGGAAGAAACCTTTGACATTCCCAACCATCCGCAGAAGCCGGAAATGGGAACCCGTCCCGTGCTGTTTACCAAAGAGCTTTATATTGACGAAAGCGATTTTGCAGAGGTTCCGCCTCCGAAGTTCTTCCGCTTAAAGCCGGAAGGCGAGGTTCGTTTGATGGGTGCATACATCATCAAGTGCGAAGAAATCGTGAAAAACGAGGACGGCACAATCGCCGAAATCCGCTGCACTGCTGATATGGAAACCAAAAACGGCAACCCCGTGGACGGAAGAAAGGTGAAGGGTACCATTCACTGGCTGTCTGCAAAGAACGCGAAAGAAACAACTCTGCGTCTTTACGAGCAGCTCACAACGCTGGAAAACCCCTCCGAGCTTCCCGAGGGCAAGGATTACACCGATTTCTTAAATCCCGAATCCTTAACGGTTGTGGAAGGTGCGCTGGTGGAAAAATGCGCCGCTGATTGCGAAAAAGGCGAAAAATTCCAGTTCGTGCGTGACGGTTACTATGTAAAAGATACCAAGTACGAAAACACCTTTAACCGCGTGGTTGGCTTAAAAGACAGTTTTCCGAAAAAATAAGATAACAGGAAGAAAGATATGACAACAACAGAGATTCTGGGGAATGCCCTTGGTGTGGTGGCAATGGTTTTCGGTTTTTGCTCCTTTCAGGCAAAAACCAATAAACGGCTGATGGTATTTCAGTCTCTTGTCTGCTTGTTTATGGGCATACACTATGTACTTTTAGGCTCACCGTCCGGTTGTGCCATGAATATGGTAGGCTTTGTAAGAAATGTGGTGTACTATTTCAGCGAGGATGTGAAGTGGCTGAAAAACCGCGCGATTCCTTTCGTGTTTACGGCGGTTTTGGGCGTGATGGGATATGTGTTCCGCGAAAGTCCTTATGCCTTTTTGATGATTGCAGGTCTTGTGATTAACAGCTTATGTTTATCTCTGCAGAATCCGCATCTTGTGCGCAAAAGCATCCTGCTCACCTCGACCATGGTGCTGATATACGATATTCTGCTTCCGTCTGTGAGCGGTGCGGTTTATGAATCCATTGCAATTATTTCGTCGGTCATCGGTCTTGTCCGGTACCGGAAGAAAAAGCAGATAACAGAATAAAATTTTATGGAATAAGTCCGGCTTTTGCCGGGCTTATTTTTACTTGGTATCTGCTTGACAAAGGGTTTTGCACATGCTATAATTGACAAAAAGAAAGGAAGTAAGACACATGAAAATATTTGATGCACATATTCATATCGGCGGAGATAGCAAGCCTGACCCGAAAGCTCTGATAGAAAAAATGGAAGCCGGTGGGGTATATGGCGGTGGCTTATATTCTATTGACCCGCTCAATCCCGATTTTACATACGAAGAACGGATGAACAGTTTGTTTTCCTGGGTAGAAGGGTATGAGGACAGATTATTCCCTTTTGCATGGATTCATCCGCATGAGGATAACGTTTTAGAGCAGGTGAAGGATTGCGCAAAAAGAGGCGTTGCAGGGTTTAAATTTATTGCAGGAACCTACAGCATCCGTGACGAAAAAGCCCAGGATGTGTTCCGCTTGGTTGAAGAACTGCGCTTGCCTGCCTTTTTCCATACCGGTATTTTATGGGAAATGTCGGAAAATATTGACGACAACAGACCGGGAAATTGGGAACAGTTTGTAAATTATAAAAGTTTGAAATTCTGTATGTGCCATTGCTCGTATCCCTGGTACGATGAATGTCTGGCAATGTACGGAAAATTCAATTGGATGACGAATCATGCGCAGAAAGCTGCAAACGGTGAGCACACCTTATATGCAAACTATCCCTGGGTGAAGGATCATATTACGGAAAAAGACGGAAAACGGATTGCAGAAACACCTGAAATGTATATGGACACAACACCCGGCGCAAACGGGCTGTACAGAGATGATTTGCTGAAAAAACTGTGTTATCTTGTTCCGGATGGCAACAGGGTGATGTTCGGTACGGATCGTCATGCGGAAACCTATCAGCCCGAGGTGACGTCCTACTGGATTTCAGAGCAAAACAGAGTTTTCGATGAAGTTCATGCAACGGAAGAATTCCGCAACAATTTTTATAGGGAAAGCTTTTTGCGGTTTATCGGAAAATAACGCGATATCTTCGCAAGGGAATGGGGCTGAACGCGAAAGAAATTACGCCTCAGAAAGGAACTTACACAGTTTCGCAGAATGAAATAAAGATATGAAAAGAGTCCTGCATATAAAGCAGGATTCTTTTTTTGCAGGAAAAATATGGGGTTGTGGGTTTTGTATTTACTGTCCGTTTTATTACCCACCAAATTCTTTATAATGAAATTACAGAGAAAAAACAGGGGTGATTGTATGGCGTTCTTTGACTTGAATCAGAACAAAAGAAAAGATGCAGAAGAGGAATACATGGCGTATCAGATTCTGCGCGGTATGACAGAGGATGAAGACAGCGAAGAGAGCGAGGATGGAAATTTTCGGTTTGTTTCAGGCGAAGACGGCGGCTTTGGATTCTGGCTCTGGTTTTCGGTGGCTATGATAGTTATCGGGATTCTGGGACTTATAAAGTAATGGGCAGGAGGAATATAAAATGGCAGAAATCGGATTTTTAAAGGAGACAGAGAAACAGGAATCGGAAAAGCAGGTGTATCGGGTGAATCATGAAGCCCCACGCAAATCCGTGGTGCAGGTGTTTTTCCCCGAACGCGGAAAAAGCTATGCCTACTATAACGACCGCTTCCATTTAAAGGTGGGCGACCTGGTGTTCGTGGAAGGTAAGCTGGAGGGGTACCGCGGTCAGGTAACCGAGGTGGCATATGCCTTTAAAATCAAGCTGTCCGACTATAAGCGCGTAGTTGCGCGTGTGGATACGGAGGTAAGCGGCACGCTTTATTTTTCCGACTTTTACGCCGTTGCATTTCAAAAGGATGTGATTCCCTTTGAAAAGATGGTGACATGGTTTAAGGCGCCGGAGGAGCCGGAGGATTTTGCCTGCGGTGATGACGACGAGGGATTCCTGCTGGAGGAAATGGAGTCTATGCATTGGGACTATAACGCGGTCAGCATGGGCAGGCAATACTATCTGGCAGAGCGGGTGTGCTATTTAAGCTTAGACGGCAAAAACGGCAGAGCCATTGTGCGGGGAAGCAGGTTTTACGAGGTGGAATTTTCTTATGAAAACGGTAAAATCAGCAACGTAAAATGCTCTTGCTTCTGCGCCGGAATGTGCCGCCACGCATATGCGGCGCTTCTGCAGCTTAAAAAAACGCTGGAGAGCATCACAAAAACCTATAAGCAGGAATTCGGCGGATATTTTGCCGCGGTGGATAAAGAGCTTTTCATCAGCACCGTTATCCGCAAAAAGGAAACGGGCAAAATGACGCTGGGAGACTAAAGATAAGATGAGGTGACAGATATGCCGGTTTCGGATAACGGCTTATATATGCTGAATGTGAGGCAGATGATAACCATGCTGTCTTCTGCATATGTGAATCTGATTGAAAATCAAATCCCGTTTTCCGCCAAAACGCATGGCGCAGGATGTTCCGGTGCTGTGGGTTATTACAGACGAGGAGGTTACCGCGCCCTGGGGCAAAACCGTTCATGTTGCCGTTTAAAAATACTGCTTATCACGGGGGATTATAAATAGAAAGAAGCCGTTGGCACGCTTTTGCGCCGGCGGCTTCTGTTCTTTGGAAAATAATATAAGGTTGAAAAAAGGGGCTATTTGTGATATAATTGACACATACAGAATTTTATTTCATAAAATTCTCAAGAGCTAACGCTCTTGCGTGCTCTTTCGAGCACTGTGTCAATTGACGGCGTCGCAAAAATCTCCTTGCCAGCAAAGATTATTACTCCTGGTAAAATGATTTCTCGGCATCTAAATTGTGCACGAATTCTATAATGAGTTCAAGCATAGCTTGAAATCGTCGATATAAATCTCTTGTGAGATTTTCGATATGTCATAAATGACTCGATATGTGCTATAGCACTCGATATGTTGCTGACGCAACGAGATTTATATCATATCGAGTTTTGAGCAAAGCGAAAAACATATCGATTTTGCGGAAGCAAAAATATCGAGCAAACAGAGTTTGCATATCGACA
>JAFQLU010000125.1 GCA_017396465.1 Clostridia bacterium
CATTTTTATCCCGCGCACCTGAAGAAAGCCGCCCCGGCAGCGACCCGGAGCATTTTTACAACTCTGCCGTTTGGGTCGGTCCGCCTACCGAAGAATTATCCGCCTACGCAATGCGGAAAAGTCTTGCCCGGCAGCTTACCCATAAGCATGGACTTTGGTGGTTTGATATGTTCGGGCATTGGTACGCCACAGAAAAACTTATGCGAGAAGTAAAGACCTCTCTTTCCTTTTACCAAAGCGCTTTTGAACATACCGCTTGTGATTTCAAAAGCGAAGTTGCCGTATTTTTAGATGAAAAGAGCCTTTCCCGCATTGGTCAAAAACATCCTGCTTATTCCTGCGCATACCAACTGCGCACCCCGCTGGGCGCAGCCGGCGCGCCATATGATGTTTATCTGACTGACGATTTTGTAAATATCAATTGGAAAACTGCCCCGTACAAAGCCGTTCTTTTTAACATTCCCGATGCCCCTGCCGATCTTGCGGAATATGCCGCATTTCTGCATGCGCAAGGAATCGGTACCCTCTCGGTTTCTTCCCAAAAACCACTGTATTCTGCCTCGGAACTGATGGCATTTTTTGAAAAATGTGGTGTTTTTATTTACTGTCGGTCTCAGGATGTGTTCTACACCGGCAACGGTTTCGCCGGCATTCACGCTGTGACCCCCGGCGAAAAAACCATTCACTTCCCCCATCGAGTTCGCTGCATTGACAGCGAAAGTGGCAATGTTTTTGAGGGCAAAAGCTTACAACTGACTCTGCAAGAATTTGAAACCCGTCTTTTCCGCATAGAAGCCGACTGATAAACCGGATTTTATCCATAAAGCAACCCGCATGCGTTTGCATGCGGGTATATTTTGCTTATACTTCTTCAAATACCAATTTACCGGATTCTAAAGCGGTTGCTGCCTTAAAGGTCATATACCCGCCGTATCCTCCCATCGCCTGAAAACCGGCAAAGATCAGCTTATCCTGCCATGGCGCGCCCTTGGGGACGCTGGCGCAGGGGATAATGGCATTTTCCGGTTCTACAAAACCGGAAAACGGCTGTTCCGACACCATATAATGGGCATGGGAACGAAGGCTGAAAATAAGATAATATTTCCCTTGATAGCAAAAGTAATCCGGACACTCCGGCTGATCGCTGTTTGGTGCAACATAAATGGGTTCGCCCGCATCTTCCCATTTTTCCATATCCGCAGATATATAATGGGCTAAGCAGCCTTTATTTTCCTGCACAAGACTTGTGGTCAGGAACATATGAAACAGACCATCTTCGCCTTTTACCACTTTCGGATCTCTGGCGCTGGGCGCATCGTATCGTTCCGAAACAGCAAATCCAAAGCTTGTATCTTTTTCAAAATGATAGCCATCCTCAGATACGCTGCGGCAGATGGGCGCGGGCAATCCCTTACCCCGTCTGACCGTATAATACAGATACTCCTTACTACCGTTTCGTATCCACGAACCGGTACAGATAGACCCTTCGGACGGATCCGTGATCGGCACCGCCATAGGATGTACATACCATGTTTTAAAATCTTTTGTAGAAATATGCTCCCATTGATGGGCACCTAACAGCCATTTGCTTCTGTGATGATGTCTGTCCTTTAAATAAAGCACGTGGTATTCGTCATCTTTTCTGTACGGCATGCAATCCCCTACAAATACGCCATCCCCCGGATACCACCCCTGTGCATTCTCAAAACTACTTAGGATTGCCGGTTGTTCTTTGGGTTCGGGAACATATTCACAGATCTGCATAGGCATATCAGGCGTGAATGTATCTGCTAAATCAAAAAGCCGCTCACCCGCAGGCCATTCTTCATCCTTGCATACACCGTTTACATACAGTTCGATTCTGTAGGGAAGCAAAACAATTTCTACCCGGTCACCAATCGCAACCGGACAATTCATTTCCAGCGGTTTTCTTTCGTAGTCATACTGTACCGCCACTGATAAGAGGTCGTCAAACGCCTGCACTTCAAAGGTTTTTCTTCCGTTTTTATGGGAAACGCAATAAAACGGAAGTTCTTTCACTGAAAATGTTATCTTTACATTTTTCATTTTAACTACCTTCCCCATAGTTTATATAGTCAGCGAACCCGTTTTTATAAGGAATTTTACCAACACAGTAC
>JAFQLU010000126.1 GCA_017396465.1 Clostridia bacterium
AAAAGAAAAAGCGTTATAAAAAATGAGTGATGCTCGGTCTTTCGACCTGGCATCACTCATTTTTCGTTGTTGATTACCAACCCCGTCTGACAGATGCCGTAAAATAGTTAAATTTTTGGTTTAACTGTTTTACGAACACCCATCATTCAGCCTCGCGGTTTTTTTTGCATGGAATATAATTCTATTTTTCTGTAATATACTCCATTTACACGGTTGAACAGATGTATTATAATTATAATATATAGCCCAAAATGCGTATAGTGTATCCTTTTTTGAAATTTTTTTTTGATTTCGTACAAATTTACCAAAATTCGTACAAATTTCTCTTGCAATGTATTACAAAATCTGTTAAAATATATATAATACTATGGTAAAATAGTATAAATGGTATTTTTATTCCTATTTTACAGATGTATTACAAAGGAAAATGCATTCTTTCCCTATAATATAGGAGTCGGGTGTTACTGCGAAATGCAGTTCATCATATATGAGGCAAATGCCGAAAAGGTATTTTAACTCAGCGTTCATTTTTATCTTAATACCAAAAATTTAAAGGATGGAGGAAAGAGAGATGAGGAAAATGAAACGTTTCGTGTCATTGCTGCTGGCTGTCGCTATGCTGCTCACATCGGCCGTGTTCACTTTGGCTGTATCTGCGGAAGAAGAACTTCCCGCAGTTGAAGTAACAGATGCTGATTGGCTCTTAGTGGAAAAGCTGGAAGCTTTCGGCGCAATTACCAATGAGTATGAAGACATTGGTATGTATGTAACAAGAAGACAGATGGTGGACATCATCACCAAGTACCTGCGGATGCAGGTAGCAGGAACTGCTACCGGTAAATCCCCGTTTATGGACGTACCGAAAAACGATATTTCCATTGACGGTATCACTGCTTTGTACAATGCAGGCATTATCACAGGTGACAACGAGTACAAATTCCACCCCGACGATTACCTGACATACGATGAAGCAATCGTATTTGTGGTAAACTCCGTTGGTCACAAGCTGTTTGCAGCGCGTGAAGGCGGTTTCCCCACAGGTTATCACAGAATTGCTATCAAAGAAGGCATGCTTGAAGGCCTTAAGTTCAATTCCGGTAAAGATTACATCCCGCTGTGCGATGTATACAAAATGCTGGAATCTGCTATGGATGTAGGTGCGGTTGTTCCCGTAACCTTCACAAGCGGAGAAGTGGACTACCAGGTTTCCGACACAGACACCTTCTTAAGCGATGTATATGACATTGTGGAATATAAAGGTATCGTAACCGGTACAGAAAACACACGCCTGACAAAACCTGATTCTAATCTGACAGACGAACAGGTTGAAATCGACGGCGTTGTTTACGACACACCCGGATATGTATACGCAACCTCTTTAGGCCGCGCTGTTTACTACTATGTAAGAAAAACAGCTGACGGTGAAATGGATGCTGCATATGTGGAAGAAAACAACAAGGTAAACAACCTCAAAGCAATTGACGGTGAAGACCTTTTAATTTCCAAAGCTACAGCAGACAGAATCTACTACTATGATGATGCTGACAAAGAACGTCACATCAACTTAGACGAGAACGTTGACGTAATCTACAACGGCAAATGCTACCGTGGATACGGCGTTATCAAAAACGTTCTGCCTGAAGAAGGCTACATTGAAGCACTGGACAACACCGGTGACGAAGTGTACGAGGTGCTGTTTGTATACGACTACAAAACAGTTGTAGTTGGTGCAGTTGACTCTTACGAACAGAGCTTTATGGCTATGTTCAAAAACGAAGACGGTACATATGACGAATTCGACCTGTCCACACACGGCGACAAAATCGACATCCGTCTGATGCCTGACGGCACAGAACTGAGACTGGAATCCTTAAAGCAGTGGGATATTGCAACCATCATGGAAAGCAAATCCGATCCCAAAATGATTTCCATTTACGTTTCCCGTGACACCGTTACAGGTACCGTAGAAGAAATTTCCGATGAATACGGTGCGAAGATTAACGGTACATACTACGAAATTTCTGATGACTACATTGGCGCAGACATCGTAACGGGTATGGGTGCTATCTTCTATTTAGACATCAACGGCAAGATTGTGGCTATCGAACGTGACGGCACAACAGCTGTTGGCGAATACGCTGTATTAATTGGTATCGACTACGATGACAACCCCGTTGCATCCGGAATCGAAACAAAAATTTACACAGCATCAGGCGAACTGCGTACGCTGAAATTAAAGAATGTTTTATCCATCGACGGTAAGCGCTTTAATTCTTCCAGCAATCTGGAAGAAACCGCAGAATATCTTGCAGGCGGTGCAAAAAATGAAAATGGTCAGTATTTAATCGAAGAACCTTATGTGATTCGCGTGGTGATTTCCGGCGATGTAATCTCAAGCATTGATACCGGTAAAACAGGCGAAGACGGAAAGCTCCAGCAGGTTGCATATGGTACTTCCAGCATGCTGCACAGAACCGATGGTTTCTTAAAGGCAGAAAACAAAGAAGGTCCAACACTTTATACCTACTTTAAGAAAAATGAAACCATCGTATTCTGTATTCCGCCCAAAGATGACATCAATGACTTAGAACTGTACAGCATTATGAATACTCTGCCTGACAACAGAATCTATCACAAGATGAAGCCCGATGATGTGAAATATGCTCATGACGTAGAGGTAGAAAGCTATTCTATCTACAACTTAGCAGGCAGCAGTATCGAAAGAGCAGACGTTATTCTCTTAAACGGTGTAAACTTAGCAGATGCGAAGAGCACCGGTGCAGTTGCCGGTCTGAAAGTCGTTACCAAGGTAACAACGGCTATCAATGAAGATGGTGAAAACGCTGCAGTTCTGTATGTGAATGAATCCGTTAAGGAAATGGTTGCTCCTCAGGTTACCATTGATGACATCAATGGTAAAAAAGAAAAAATCAGTGCTGAAAAGGTCAACGAATATATCAAACCCGGTATGACGATCACCACATCAAGAAACGGTGACGGTGAAGCGGTAAACATCAGCGTTTTAGCAGAGTACGATGCTGAAAACAGCAAAGTCAATGTTTCCACCTCAAAGTTAGCATCCAAAGAACTGATCAATTACGATGGTAACTACACAATCAAGGGTGTTGTTACGAACGTTGATGCAGAAGAAAAACTGCTTCAGATTGATGATGGCGATCGCGTTCAGATCATGCCTTTGAAAGGCTCTGTTATCGCCTACAGACCGAAGAACGAAAAAGCAATCAGCGGCACTGTCAGCGACATCGCAGAAGGCGATACGGTTATTATTAATGGTAACAAATACTACCAGATCAGCACGATTATTGTTTACAAACAGTAATTTCCAATACCGAAAGGAGGAACTAAAACATGAAAAAGTTACTTTCAGTTGTTCTTTCTGCACTGCTTCTGATGACTTCTTTCCTGTGCGTTTCAGCAGTTGGTGCTGCGCCGGAAATCAAAGTTACCACCCGTGCTTTTGAAGTGCTGGTTGATGTGACCGCAGATGTAGCAGAAGGTACAATGACTGCAATCTTAAGAAATAAAGCAAACAATGTCTGGATTGATATGGACCAGACAGCGGAATATACCACCGACAAAGATGGCAACATAGTATATTCCTTCAGTCTCATGATGCAGCCCACCACCGATACCGGTGTTTACACCGTTACCGTGGGCGGCAACGTGAAGAGCACACCTTGTGATTTTAATTTCACAAATGTAAACAGTATTATTTCCTATTATAATACATTAGACAAAGCAACCGCTTCCGAAATCCACGATATGCTCCACGGCGAAGACTATATCTTGTCTTATGACCTGACAGCTTACAAATCGGTGAAAGACGAAGATGTTTGCGAAATGGTTGACAAAGAAATCGAATCCTGGAATTTAGCAGCTGATATGGAAAACATCTCCGTGGTGGAATCCTTCTTTGCTGAAGCTATGGATGATGTAACCGGCAGAGCAATCATTGCTGATCCTAACACAGATCTTGCAATCTGGGCAATCGCCATTGCAGATTGCGAAGATAAAGGCATCCTGAAAACAGACTATATGGATGAAGTGGATACTGAGAATGTTCACACCTTCTTTAAAGAAGCAACCTTAACCGCTATCACAGCAGACGACATCCAGACAGCATTAGACGAAGCGCAGCTTCTGGCAGTTGCAAAAGAAATGGATTACGCTTCCTTAAACGATGCCTTTGATTTCTATTTGGAAAAGGGTATTGTTGACATCGACGACGAACTGTACGAAGATGTTGTGGATGCCGGCAAAGCTGACGATCTGTTCAAAAAACTGAAGAAGCAGAAAGACAACTCAACCATCACAGCTTTAGAAGATAACGTAGATGCTATCGCAGAAGACATCTTAGACGAATTAAGCGAATCTTCTTCCGGCGGCTCTTCCTCCGGTTCTTCCGGTGGTGGCGGTGGCGGCGGTAGTGCTGGTCGTCCTTCCTCCAGCAAAAACACCACAGGTAACACCATGATGAGTGGTGATGCTGCTGACACAGTTATTAAAAAGGAAGAAACAGTTTATGCTGCAAACTTCTCTGATTTAGGCGAAGCTGCTTGGGCAGCAAGCTCCATCAAAGCTTTAGCTGAAAACGGCATCGTTTCCGGCCGTGGCGATGGTAAGTTCTATCCCAACGACACCGTAACACGTGAAGAATTTGTGAAAATCATCGTTACAGCATTTGATGCGTTAGATGAAAACGCAACTGCATCCTTTGGTGACGTGGCATCCGATCGCTGGAGCTATAAATACATCGCTACAGCTAACAGATTAGGCCTCGTTACAGGTATGGATGATACTACATTCAACCCCACAGGCATTATCACAAGAGAAGATATGGCTGTTATCATGCACAGAGCTATGAAGCTGGCAAGCGTAGAAGACGGCACATACTCTTTAGACTTTACAGACGCAGATAGTGTTGCAGGCTATGCAAAAGATGCAGTAGCACAGCTGGCAGGCAAAACAATCATCAACGGTATGGGAGACGGCACTTTTGCACCGAAAGCAACCGTGACACGTGCACAGGCAGCAAAGGTTGTATATGAGCTCCTCGCTTTAATCGGAGGTGTTAACTGATGAAAAGAAGAATTTTAAGCGCTTTTTTAGCACTTGCTATGGTCGTTAGCATCATGCCCTCCGCATTGGCGGCAAAGAAGCAGGCGGCAAGCACAGCCGGTGCAAATATTTATGAAGATCTCGGTTCCTTTGAAACGCAGGCACAGGCAGACAAGATGAATTTCTCCAATGCAAAGGGAACTGTTGTTTCCGGCGGTTACAAAGGAAACTGTGTAAAAGTTGAAGTTACAAACGACTGGGGCGGTATGCGTTTTCTGTTCCCTGCAGTAATCGGAGAATCATACGATATTTCCTTCTGGATGAAAACAGACGATGCTCCGGCGGCAATGTCTCCTATCGTATACTACGACAGCGGATATAACGTAAATATGTTCCCTAGCGGTCAGTTTACAAACAGCTGGACAAAATACAGCGCAACCGTAGACTTTGACGGTTCTTCCAATCAGGGACTTGCACCCCAAAAAGGAAAAGAAGTAGACATCCGTTATGGTAACGGTCAGCAGAAAGCAAGTTACTATATCGACGAAATGGTAATCGTTCCCCATGGTAAAATAAAAGATGCGGATTACAGCTCATTAAAGCTGAAAACCGAAAAAGTTACCGTGAAGGAAGATAATGACAAGGCACCTCGCGATGTAACACCTGTTGCATTTTCCGACATGGAAAACCACTGGGCGAAAAATACAGTAAACCAGCTGGCAACATACGGTTACATCAACGGTATGGGTGAAAACACATATGCGCCCAACGAAAATGTAACCCGTGCGCAGTTCACCAAAATGATGACGGATACGTTCGACATGGCTGAACCCAAGTATAACGCAGACTTCAGCGATATCAAGGGTGACGAATGGTTTGCACCTTCCGTATCTTTGGCAGCTGCAGTCGGCTTAATTGATCCTGCTATGACATTTGGTAACCGTTTCCTGCCCGATCAGGCAATCACAAGAGAAGAAGCGGCTTCCATCGCAGCAAAAATGGCAGAACACAAAAAAGCAGAGAAGAAAGAAGCAGGCGCTTCCTTCACAGACGAAGCAGCAATCTCCACCTGGGCAAAAGCGGGCGTGAAGGATGCGGCTGAATATGGTTTAATTAAAGGCTATGAAGACGGTTCCTACAAACCCGAAGCCAACATCACAAGAGCAGAAGCGGCAACCATCTTAAAGAGAGTCGCTGAATTTACCACGCTGTTCGCAATTTATGTAGATGCAGAAAATGGTAACGACAAAAACGACGGTACCGAACATGCTCCCTACAAAACAATTTATGCAGCACAGAAACGTGTTCGTCAGGTGAACAAGACCATGACGAATGATATCTTCGTATACATTCGTGGTGAACACTACATGGACAGACCCTTGGAATTTGGCGTAGAAGATTCCGGTTTCAATAACTACCGTGTTATCTATACCTCCTGGGACGACGAACAAGTAAAACTCACCGCCGGTAAAAGATACACAGGCTTCCAGATGCATGACGAAGATAAGAACATCTACAAATTATTTGTAGGTCCTATGCAGACTCGTCAGGTATACTTTAACAATGTTCGCGGTATTCGTGCAAGAACCGTAGCAGGACTTGAAAATCCGAAATTCATGAACACCGGTAGCAAGTTTATCTATGGAACAGATGATACCTCTTTGTTAGATTTGGCATATCCTCTCGAAATCGAAGGTGTATGGCATAACAACTGGAGACATGACTATATGCAGTTTGAATCCATTCAGGGAGCAGATGACGGCACAGTACAGCTGACCCTTCCTGCACAGTTCACAGGATATCGTAAGAGCTATTTTGAAAACTGTACTGACCACAGAAAGTTTCCCACTTTCCTGGAAAACGCTTACGAATTCTTAGACCAGCCCTCTGAGTGGTACTTAGACAACCATGCAGGTTATCTGTACTACATCCCCAGAGAAGGCGAAGACATGTCTACCATGGTAGCAACGATTCCCGTGGGTGAAAGACTGCTTACCGTAAACGGTAACTCCGGTAAAGACCCTGTTCGCAACCTGACCTTCAATAACATTGAATTTGCAGATACCGGATGGAATGCACCTACAACCGCAGGGGGTCTTGCAACCAACCAGAACTACAGCTTCAACGGTGGTTCGCTGCTCATGTATAGTGCGCTTCACATCAAAGACGCACACTACATTGACTTTACAAACAACAAGATTGTACGTATCGGTTCTTCCGGTCTGCAGACATCCAGATCCATTCAGCACTGTAACTTCATGGGTAATGAATTTACAGATATTTCCGGTGGCGGTATGTCCTTTGGTGCTGTTGTGAAAACAGACTTAGGCGCAGCTGACCCGCATCTGACAGATGATGTAAGCGAATGGAACGCATGGAACAAAGTTCACTCGAACTTCTTCTACGGTACCGGCCTGCAGTACAAAGGCTGTGCAGTTCTGTCCGTATCGTGGCCCAGACATACAACCATTTCTCATAACTATATCGGTACATCTCCTTACTCCGGTATGCACACCGGTTGGGGTTGGGGCTCCTACGCTTCCAAGGGTACCAATACTTATGACTTAGAAATCAGTTATAACTACTACAGTGAAAACGTAAACGACAGACTGTACGACGGTGCAAGTATCTACATGCTGGCTTCTACATCCTTAGAAGCCAAGGGCTTAGAGAACAATAACCTCTTAAAGAGAAACTACTTCGAGAATCCCCGTAATGCATACGGTGCGGTTTACCCCGATGAAGGTTCTGCTTACTGGCATGTAACAGAAAACGTTGTAAACATGAGCGACGTTAACGACTGGATGTTTAACTATCATGATATCGCAACCTATAGCAAAGACGAAATGTATTGGGGTATGCTGTGGGCACAGACCTGTCTGCACAACACAGTAGACGAAAACTACACCACATTAGAAAAATACCGTAACACAACAGGTTCTACCACCAACACCATCGTGAATAACCACGTTTATCCCGATGCGGACTGGCCGGAAGAAGCACAGAAAATTATCGAAGAAGCTTATATCGAACCGGAATATATCGAAAACTTCGATAGAAGAAACGGTCCCTTATCCTTTGCTTCCCGTAAGAGAGAATATGTTGTTCCGCTGGGCGAACAGGTTCCGCTGGACTTCAAGATTTACGGTAACTACATGAAAGAATACGATCCCAAGGACTTCGATATTGATTACTGGGTATCTGATCCTGATAAACTGACTGTTGACGAAAACGGCGTGATGACCGCACACGGCACAGGCGAAGTATGGGTTGTTGCAAACGCAAACATCAACGGCTTCATTCAGATTAAGGAATATAGAATCTTGGCCGGTGAAAAATTCGAAGAACTCAACACCAACTTATCTGCTCTGAGCATGCTGAACGGCTATTCTTCCACAGTTACAGTAGAGGCGGTTACAACCTTTGGTAACAAAGAAATGATTGATCCTTCTAAGATTTCCTTTGAAATTGCAGATACCAACGTTGCAACTGTATCGGCAGAAGGTGTTGTAACTGCTCACAGCACAGGTGAAACAGTCCTGAAGGTTACAGCAACCGATAAAGGCTTTACCATTGAAAAGGAAATACCGATCAGAGTTATTTCTCTGAGTCAGCCGGATACTATGACACTGCCTTACGAACCGGCACCCGCAAGCATGTTCACCACAGGCGCATGGACCGGTACAGCAGTTTCCAAGGGCAACGGTATCAGCGTAACAGGTAGCCCGGCTTACAACCTGAACATGGAAGATGGCAAGCTCTACGCATTTGATATGGTTATCAACAGCAACACAGGTTGGCCGTCTCTGGCACTGTGTGCATCCGAACGTATGGGTTCTTATATAGACTCCGACACATATATGATCGGTTTCAAAGCTGACCACATCGAATTCCAGAGATTTAACATGGGTGAACGTACCATGATCTTTGGTGACGCATCCTTTAAGCCCGTAGGTGGACCCGGTATCCCCAACGATGCAAATGCTCCCATCTACAAGCATGGCGAACGTATCAGCGTTGTAGTTGGTGCAATGCCTCATCCGAAGGGTGGTACCAGAGTTGTTCTGACAATCAACGGCAAGAACGTATTCGATTACCACGACAATGATACGAAGGCTTGCAAGACAAACGGTTTCTTTGGTGTATATGATAACTTCGAGTTCTATCCTTACACAGGCCCCGAACTCGGCGCAGCTGAATAAGGAGGAAGCCAACTATGAAAAAAATATTATCTATTGTCCTGACGCTGGCAATGATGCTCACTACTGTGAGCATCCTGCCCGTGCAGGCAGAAGAAGCAGCAACAGATGCTGCAACATATCCTTACATTAACCTTTCCTTTGATACCGACACAACAGGCATCGCTCGTGGCGGCGGTAACTTCACATACGAGTGGTCCGAAGAGGGCGTAGCCGGCATTCCCGGTTCTGCACGTATGGCCATAACAGGCAGCGAAACAGGATATCCCGGTGACCTGCATGTGTCAGTTCCGGACCCCTCGCTTTTAATCGGCAAAAAGGTTAAAATTTCCTGTTGGGTAAAGATTGACACAACCCAAACTAAGGTAAAATCAAACGGGCTGACATTTTTAGTGTTCAGTCATACAGCGAAAACAACAGGCGACAAATATGCACATAAGTATTTATCGGCAGCGAAAATGTCCGGTGACCTTAACAGCGGTAACTGGGTATACACAGAAACCATTCTGGACAACTGGGATGGTACGATGTCCGATAGCGAGATTGCATCCAATGACACATCCATTGCTCCCCGTATCGGCGGTTCTGCCGGCGGCGGTACGCTGAAAGAAGGTTTAGCAGATGATTCTCCCACACGTTCTATCATCTGGTACATGGACGAAGTAAGAGTGGAACCCGTTGTAGAAGAAAGCGGAGAAGCAGCGGTTGATGAAAACGTTCTGTTCTTTGATAACTGCTCCGGTAACAAAAAAGTTAACGGCGGTACCTATAACAGCGGCATCGGCCATGACGGAAAAGCAGGCTATGCTTCCTATGAAGTAACTGCAGCAAAACCCGGTTATGCCGATTTCTCTTCGCCGAATGTCAACGTCAAAGCCAACACCTGGTATAAAATTTCCCTGTGGGGAAAAGCGGACGACGCAGCAACTGTGGGCGACTTCGTACAGATTAACCTGATGCGTCAGGACCGTCTTGACAAAACAGTCGATTCTTCCGATGCAACTGACCATCCTGCTCCTTATGCAGGCAATGCTTACCAGATGATTCGTTTAAAGGAACAAAAACTGACCAATGAATGGCAGTATTTTGAAGTTTACTTCAAGAGAAACGTAAAAACCTTTGACAACAAAACCATGAGCATATGGTTCCGTTGCGGTGACGATACGAAAGCTCGTAAGTTCTCCTACGATGATTTTAAAATCGAAGAAGTAGGCGGCGCAGTTACGAACGGTGATTTTGAACTCAAGAAAACTGATATTCCGTCTACGCCGCATTCCGGCTCCAATGAGACAGCAAAAGACGACTACAACCGTTACGGCACATTCTACGGCTGGCACGAAGTAGGCGCTACAGCTTCGGTTTCCACAGAGGTTCGCCCTGATTCTGAAGGCACACAGAGCGCAAAAATCGTGACAACTGCCGCAGGCGCAGAACTCCATCAGGGACTTTTTGTTCAGAACAACACCGATATGGAATTCAAATTCTGGGCAAAAGGTGAAGGCGAATCTGTTGGTAAGTCTATCCAGGTGAAACTGGACAGAAAGGTTTCCAAGAAAGATGCTCTGGACGTATATAATGTTCCCGACACAGAACTGTTAGGCGAAGATATGGTATTAACAGACGAATGGCAGGAATACACCGTCCGCTACACACCGAGCTTCACAGCAAGCGGAACTGCATCAGCAGGCGTTATTCCGAGACTGCCCTTTATGTCCATCGTTGTGGATGGCGGAGCAAGTGGTCTCACCTACTACTTAGACGATATTACCTTTGAAAAATACGAAGAACCGGTAACTGAAGTTGTTCCGCCTAAAGCGGTGAATGCAGCTGTTGACGGTTTAGCTGTAACCGGCGGCAAGGTTTATCCCTCTTGGGATTTAGACAGCGCAAACGGTGGTCTTGACAATACTTTTGTTCGTGTTGTCAAAGTGATGGACAACGGTGAAGAAGCAACTCTGGCAATTGAGCCTCTGTTGTTTGTTTACACCATTTCTGAAGATTTATTAGGTGCTTCCTTGCGTTTTGATATTCTTCCTGCTGAAGAAATGGAAGAAAATGATGTGAAGTATTACATTTACGGCGACTATGTTTCCGTGGAAGTGGGCAAGGTGAAACCTGCAATGGTTATCACACCTACCTTAGGCGAATTTGACGCTGTAAACGGTTCCGTAACCGGTAAACTGTATGTGGAAAACAACACACAGGATTCTTTGGAACTGTTCATGGTAGTGGCTCTTTATGACGCAAACGATTGCGCAATCCGCTACGAAGCAAAACCCATTTCTGTAGATGGCGGCCTCGATGACGACATCACAGTTTCTGTTTCCACAGCAGCTGTAGAAGGCTTTGCAGACGTTGCAAAAGCCAAAGCATTTGTTTGGGGCGGCACCGGTGTGTTCGACACCGATATGACACCTTACGCAGATGTGCTGGTTGTTGAAAAATAATCATTCTTAAAAAACGTTCACCCGAATCCTGCATATCGCAGGACTCGGGTGTTCTTTTTATATGAAGCGGTTTTAGAAGATACTTTTTTCTTGTCTTTACAAGTCATAAATTTTGTGGTAAAATATAAAGTTAGAATAATATTGTTTTGAAAGAAGGATTTGTATGACAGATAAAATCAAAGCATTTGAGTCTTATGTCAGCGGAAAAGCCGTTTCGGTTATCGGCATCGGCATCAGCAACTATCCGCTGATTCAATATCTGGCAAAGTGCGGAGCAAAGGTTTCCGCTCATGATAAAAAAACGGCGGAGCAGCTGGGGAGTGCTGCAGATGAACTGAAAAGCCTCGGCGTAACGCTGGTGCTCGGTGAAACATATATGGACGATATCACCGGCGATATCGTATTTAAAACGCCGGGAATGCGGTTTGACCATCCCGGTCTTTTGGCGGCAAAAGCGAAGGGCGCCGAAGTCACTTCTGAAATGGAAGTATTTTTCGAGCTCTGTCCGGCAAAAATATTGGCAGTAACGGGAAGTGACGGAAAAACCACAACTACCACCCTGATTTCCGAAATGTTGAAGGCAGAAGGAAAAACCGTGCATTTAGGCGGCAACATCGGAACGCCGCTTCTGACAAGTGCAGGCAAAATCAAAGAATCGGATTTTGTTGTGGTGGAGCTTTCCAGCTTCCAGCTTCACACCATGAAAAAAAGTCCTCACATTGCTGTGATGACGAACCTTTCGCCCAACCATCTGGATGTGCATAAGGATTATCGGGAATATATCGACGCCAAGAAAAACATCATGCTGTATCAGGGAGAAGACGATGTTTTGGTTGCTAACGGCGGAAACGAAGAAACAGCAAAAATCGGCGCGGAAGCAAAAGGAGAGTGGAGATGCTTCTCCTCAAAAGGTGATGCGCTGATTCACTTAAAAGACGGCGTGATTTGCTATGGCGACGAAGAGATTCTTCCTGTTTCCGATATCAAAATCCCGGGAAACCATAATGTGGAAAATTATATGGCGGCAATCGGCGCGGTAAAGGATTTTGTTTCCAAAGAATCTATTCTGACCGTTGCGAAGAA
Organism: Clostridia bacterium; assembly: GCA_017396465.1. GTDB lineage: Bacteria > Bacillota > Clostridia > UBA1381 > UBA9506 > Congzhengia. The sequence continues at coordinate 12,809 of JAFQLU010000126.1, forward strand.
TTTCGGCGGCGTACCCCACAGAATTGAGTTGGTTCGAACATTGGACGGCGTTCGTTACTATAATAGCTCCATTGATTCTTCCCCCAACCGTACCATCAACACCTTAAAAGTGTTCACAGAGCCTGTGGTGCTGATTGCCGGCGGTAAAGACAAGGGAATTCCTTATGACGAGGTGGGTGAGCCTATCGCAGAACACGCAAAAGCATTGATTTTAGTGGGCGCAACCTCCCAGGTTATCTATAACGCGGTGAAGGCGGCTATGGTAAAAACGGGAAAAAATCTTCCTGTGTATTTTGAAACAAGCTATGAAGCGGCGGTTTCCCGTGCGAAAAACTGTGCCGTGGCAGGCGATGTGGTTCTTCTGTCCAATGCAAGCACAAGCTTTGATATGTTCCGCAATTTTGAAGAGCGGGGCAATCTGTTCAAGGAGTTGGTAAATCAGTTATGATAAACCTTTTAAAAACACTATCGGATATGGGTGGCATATCCGGCTTTGAAGGCGCTGTTGCTCCGAAAATCGGAGAACTGCTGAAAGCATATTGTGACGATATTACCGTGGATAAAGGCGGTAATGTGGTTGGTATGATTTATGCTGAGAAGAAAGATGCCCCCACGGTGATGATAGAGGCGCACATGGACGGCATCGGACTGATGGTAAAGGAAATCACAGACCGCGGCTTTTTAACCTTTGTGCCCATCGGCGGCATTGACCCCAGAATTCTGCCCTCCTGCGAGGTGGTTGTCTGCGGCAAGAAAGAGTTGTACGGCGTTATCGGTGCAAAACCGCCGCACCTGCAGTCTGCAGACGACAGAAAAAAAGCACCTAAAATGGAAGATATGGCGATTGATATCGGTATGACCAAGGAAGAGGCCATGCAGGTTGTTTCTGTTGGCGATATGGTGTATTTTAAAACGGAAGCGATGGAGCTTGCAAACGGCTTGTTTTCCGGGAAATATTTAGACGACAGAGCAGGCGTCGTATCTCTTCTTCATTGTCTTGAACAGCTGAAAGGCAAAAAACTTCCCTTTCATCTGGCGGTTCTGTGTGCAGCGCAGGAGGAGGTTGGTCTTCGCGGTGCGGTGATGGGAACATATAACATCGCGCCTACAGTTGCTTTTGTGGTGGATGTGTGCCACGGAAACACGCCGGACAGCGGAAGCGACAGTATATTTAAGCCCGGCAGCGGGACGGTTTTAAGCTTGGGGCCCAACATTCATCCCGGTTTATCCTTTCTTGCAAAAAAAGTTGCAGAGGAAAAGGAAATTCCGTTTTCCGTTGATGTGGACGGCGGAGATACAGGAACGGATGCATGGGCGGTTCAGGTGTCCGGAACCGGCGTTGCAACACTTCTTCTTTCTATTCCGCTTCGGTATATGCATACCACGGTGGAAACTCTGTCGATAGACGATGTGAAGGCGACAGGCAACCTGCTTGCAGAAATGCTGCTTACCATAAAACCGGAGGATTATGAAATATGTATCTTGAAGCGTTAACGAAAATTCCCGGTGTTTCCGGTGACGAGGGAATGGTGCGGGATTTTATACTGGAACAAATCAAAGACGATGTGGATGAAATCATACAAGACAGCATCGGAAACCTTTTGTGCCTGAAAAAAGGCATCGGGGAAAACAAGAAAAAAGTGTTGGTTGCGGCGCATATGGACGAGGTTGGTCTTATCATCAGTAAAATCGGGGATGACGGCTTCTTAAAATTCAAAAGCGTAGGCAGCATCGACCCGAGAGTTATGATCTCGAAAAAAGTGTTCATCGGAAAAGAAAACATTCCCGGTGTGATTGGCGCAAAAGCTATCCATCTTCAGAAAAAAAGTGAACGTGATTCTGTTCCCAAGGAATCAGATTTATATATTGATATCGGCGCACAGGACAAAGAAAGCGCAGAAGCGCTGGTGGAAATCGGCGATTATGCCGTGTTTGACGGTGCTTTCGTGGAGTTCGGAAACGGATTCGTAAAAGCAAAAGCATTAGATGACCGTGTTGGCTGTGATATTTTAATATCTCTGGCAAAAAGCAAAACGGCGTATCCCTTTGACCTTTACCTGGCGTTTACGGTGCAGGAAGAGGTGGGAACCAGAGGTGCGAGACTTCTTGCAAACCGCATCTGTCCCGATATTGCCATTGTTTTAGAGGGAACAACCTGCTCCGATGTGGCAGGCTGTGAGGAAAGAGAATATTCCACCAAAGCCGGCGGCGGTGCGGCACTTTCTATCATCGACCGCGGCACATATTACAATAAAGAACTGGTTCAGGCACTGTATGAAACTGCAAAACGCCACGAAATTCCCGTGCAGTACAAAAAGACGGCGACAGGTGGCAACGATGCGGCGGCAATCCATGTATCGGCAGGCGGCGTGAAGGTGGCGGCAGTATCTGTACCGGCGCGGTATATTCACTCGCCGTCATCCGTGATTCATATGTCGGACTATCAGGCGGTGCTGGATCTTGTGCAAACATTTTTACAGGAGGGAATCACCCTATGAAGCTTTTGAAAATCTTAACGCAAGCGGCAGGTCCTTCGGGAAACGAAGAACGCATCCGTGATGTGATTATAAACGAAGTAAAGCCTTATGCAGATGAAATTACCATAGATCCGTTGGGAAACCTTATCGTGCGTAAAAAGGGCCCGGGTAAAAAGCTGATGCTGGATGCGCATATGGACGAAATCGGCATTATCGTAACCTATATCGAAGAGGACGGTCTTCTTCGGTTTTCCAACTTGGGAGGTCTCATGCTCAACACCGTGATTTCCCAGCGCGTGCGGTTTTTAAGCGGCGTGTCCGGCTCGGTGTATAAGGAAATGAACGGCGAAAGTGAACTGAAGCTTTCCGAAATGTATATTGATATCGGTGCAGAAAGCAGAGAAGAAGCGGAAAAGCTGGTATCCGTTGGCGATGTTGCGGTGTTTGAAGGTGCTTTTGATGAAAAGGGAAACCGCATTGTATCCAAGGCATTAGACAACAGAGCCGGATGCTATGTGCTGATTGAAGCGCTGAAGAAAGTGAAAGAACCCAAAAACGATTTGTATTTTGTTTTTTCCGTTTCGGAGGAATTAGGTCTTCGCGGCGCAAAAACGGCGCCTTTTAACGTTCGTCCCGATTATGCCGTTGCAGTAGACGTTACCAGAACGGGAGACCTGCCCGGCAAAACCAAAATGGCAGTAAAATTAGGAGAAGGTGCATGTATTAAGGTGAAAGACAGCTCTGTTCTTTGCCATCCCTACATGAAAGCAAAAATGGTGGAAGCGGCAGAGAAGAGAAGCATCCCCTATCAGATGGAAGTGTTAGAAAGTGGCGGAACAGATACGGGAGCGATTCAGCACGCCATAGGCGGTGTTCCCTCCGGTTGTATTTCACTTCCGACTCGTTATATTCACACCCCTTCGGAAATGGTTGACAAGCGGGATTTGGATGCGGCTGTGGCACTTATGAGCGCCATAATTGAAGACGGCTGCGAATAAAAAGAATGATTTAAAAAGCATCGGAAAATGATGTGACCCCAAAAAGTTAGACTTTTTATAGCGTAGTGGTTTTATGACTGCTACGCTATTTTTATGCAGCCAAGGCAGTGAGTCGATATTGCACCGGACTCATCCACCCAAGTTTCTCTTTAATTCTTTTCTCGTTG
>JAFQLU010000127.1 GCA_017396465.1 Clostridia bacterium
AACATATCGATTTACGAAGTAAAATATCGAGCAAACTTTTAGTTTGCATATCGACCGAAAAGGTCTGCATCTAAACCTAATATATCGCAATACACAGACGGGAGCTGTCTGACATTTCAAAAAGGAGACACCATGAAATACATTACACAACTTGGAATTATTCTTACCGTAACCTTAATCGGGGAGGTGCTGGCGCATTTTGTGCCGCTTCCGGTGCCTGCCGGAATATACGGGCTTTTGCTGATGCTGGCAGGGCTTATCACCAAGATGATACCGCTGCACGCCGTGAAAGATACTGCAAAATTTTTGCTGGACATTATGCCCCTTCTGTTTGTTCCCTCCACCGTGGGGCTGATTGACAAGTGGGGCGTGCTTCGTCCTGTTTTAATTCCTGTGACGGTGACGGTTCTGCTTTCGACCGTTATTGTGATGGTGGTATCGGGGCATGCAACCCAGCTTGTGATTCGTGTGAGCAAAAGAAAGGAGGCGAGCCGCGATGAAGGAATTACTCTCTGATTCTGCCGTGTTCGGTGTTGTGCTAAGCATCCTGGCGTTTCAGCTGGGGAGTTTTCTCAAAAAGAAATGGAAGCTTGCCATCTTTAACCCGATTTTTGTTGCCGTGGCGCTGATTATTGTGCTTTTGGTGCTAACCGGCATCAACTTTGAAAGCTTTAACAAGGGTGGACAGTATTTTACCTTTCTTCTCACGCCGGCAACGGTTTGCTTTGCGGTGCCTTTGTATGAGCAGCTTTCCGTTTTAAAGAAAAACGCCAAAGCCGTTTTGGCAGGCATTATCTCCGGCGTGCTCACCAGCGCGGTGTGCATTTTTGTTTGTGCGTTGGTGTTCCGCTTCAGCCATGAAATGTATGTCACCCTTCTGCCCAAATCCATCACAACGGCAATCGGCATGGGGCAGGCGGAGGTTTTGGGCGGCATTCCCACGATTACCGTGGCGGTGATTGCGGTAACCGGTGTGTTCGGCAATATGATAGCGGAAACGGTGTGCAGGTTGTTTCGCATTACAGAGCCTGTTGCCAAGGGCATCGCTATAGGCTCATCCTCTCACGCCGCAGGAACGGCGAAAGCCATGGAAATGGGCGAGGTGGAAGGTGCGATGAGCAGTTTATCTATCGTGATCTCCGGGCTTCTCACCGTTGTTGTGGCATCGGTGTTTGCAAACTTTATATAAGAATCAAACAGAGCAAAATATGGGCAATTAAAAGGCGGGAGAAATACCTGAAACGCAAAAACAGGTATTTACTTTCGCTTCTTTTTTTGGTACAATAGATTTATGCTATGATATAGGAGGTAAGCAATTTGTATATTATCAAAAAAGCAGACCACCGCATCCATTGCATGAACGATGCGGCATGGGAAAACGCAAATGTTGCAGATGTAACATACATCAACTGGAAGGAATTCGGTGAATGTCCGAACACCACGGCGAAGGTTTTATATAGCGACTACGGTCTTCACATCCGGCTTCAGACCGACGAAAAACCGCTGGTTGCCACTTACCGCACGCAGAACAGCGCCGTGTGTGACGATAGCTGCATGGAATTTTTCTTCCGTCCCAATGAAAAGGATAAACGGTATTTTAACTTTGAGTTTAACCCCTTCGGCACCATGTATTTCGGCTTCCGGTATGACCGATATGAATTTATGAATCCCCCGGAGAACAAGCGGTTCTTTGAAGTGAAATCCTATGTGGACGAAAGCTTGTGGACGGTGCAGTTCACCGTGCCATTTGATTATATCGACAAGATGGTGGGAGGCCACACGAAAAACATGTTCGGCAACTTCTATAAGTGCGCATCGGGAACAGACCATGAGCATTATGCCACATACTATCCCGTTCCCACGGAAAAGCCGGATTACCATCTGTCCGAAACCTTTGGTGCATTTGTATTAGAATAAAATATGCATATATAAGAAAGGATGAAAGCAATGAAAAGGATGAAAAAGTTTTGTTCCTGGCTTTTAGCCATGGTCATGGTTTTCAGTTCCATGTGCGCAGTTTTTGCTGAAAACCCGAGCTCCGGCGGAGGTGGAAGCAAACCTATTATGAAGTATCCTTATCTGTTTGAGGATTTTGAGGATGAGGACATCGGTATGTTCCCAACCTCTCGGTTTAACACCTCGGAATATGTGGCGTGCGTTGCGGGTGGCATTGACGGATCCTCCAAGGCAATGCTATTTAAAAACGCAAGAGCAGGCTATGCGGAGGTGCAGTTCCCCCTGACATACACACCCAAGGTGGGAGAAATCATCTATCTTTCCGCATGGCTGAAAACAGAAAACACCAATCTGACGAACGATAAATTGAGCATGATTATCTATGCTGATACCACCGTGTACAGAACATCGGAGGACGAAACGCTCCCTGAAAGCAAGCGCGTGGGTGGCTGGGTAGAAAAAGCCCTGACACAAACCGGCGTGAACAAGGACGGCTGGACAAAGGTTACGACAAGCTACGAGTGGACCGGCGCAGTCAATGCTCGTCCCACAGCAGGCTACAACGGTGCAGAGGGAAGTGAAGTGCTCAAGTGCACCGAGGAAATTGCGTTTAATAAGTTTTCTCTGCGTCTGTACGGCACTGACCTGGCGACCGATACGGTTGACTCTGTAAATTACCTCATCGATGAGGTGGAATACTATGCCGCAGCTCCGGAAAAGACAGAAGGAAGCGCAAACATCTTTACAAACTCTTCCTTTGATGTGAACAGAGACGGCTGGGGTATAGACGGAAACTCTAATTCCGTTGTTGTGAATGATGCAAATGACCCGGCTCCCGACGGCTCTGCAGGTTATCTTAAGATGGAACCCAAAACAGATACCAGCAAGATTTACGGTGCAGTAAGCCGCGGTGCAACGTTAAAAATGAATCATATGTATAAGGTGTCCTTCTGGGCGAAGCTTTTAGAGGCTCCTGAAGGTATCACCACCGGCGGATTCTGGTTCTTGCAGTATGCCAACAAACGAATCGTGGATGCCAACGGCTTAACCACAAACTACCCCGGTTATATCAAGTTTAACTGTATGCCCCTGGGAGAATGGAAGCATTTTGAGTTCTATTATCTCAATGAATACAAGGCAAGCACCCAGCAGCAGTTTACTACTGTTCTGCGTCTTTTTGCAGGCACAGACCAGAACAACGCCCAGCACGCATCGTATTGCTTAGACGAGTTCCGCTGTGAGGATTTAGGCTCTGTGGAAAACGGTGATTTCTCTGTTGCAGCGGCAGAAGTCGACAAAAACAATATCACCGGAAAAGGAACAGAGGGCACCATGCCTACCGCTTATGACGTATTAGGCTGGAACGAAGATGGCGCAGATATCACCGTAGAAAACGGCGAAGCAACCGTTACGGCAAACGACGACGGCGGCAATATCTGGCAGGGTATTAACGTGGACAACGGCGCAACCTACAAAATCTCCTTCCGCGCAAAGGGCGTGGGCGATACCGTTGGGAAAGCTATCAGCCTGAAGCTGGACAGAAGCGTTTCTACTGTTTCAGATTGCGACAGATACGATGTGCCCGACACGGAAACTCTTTCAAACAACTGGGCACTGACCGATACATGGAAAACCTATGAAACCTATTATACCCCCGCATTTTCTCTGCGTGAGGGCATGGCAGAAGAGGCCGAACTGATTCCCAGACTTCCCTTTATGTCCGTTCAGGTGGACGGAATTGCTTCCGGTATGTCCTATATGATTGACGATGTGGTTTTGGAAAAAGTCGAAGAAAGACCGGCGCTTTCGGGCATTGAGGTGCAGGGAAAGGTTGTTCCCGGCGAGGAGCTTACCGTTTCTTATCAGTATTCTCACCCGAAGGGCGCAGAACTGGGAAATGTTTTAGTAAAAGCTACCGTAGAAGGTGAAAACGGCCCCGCTTCCGTAGGAAGCTACACGTTAGGCGGAACCTTCACCGTTCCCGAACATGCATTCGGAAAAGACATTCACTTTACCGTGATGCCCGTGGATGAAAACGGTGTTGCCGGTGCTATTTACGAAGTGACTGCAGAAGCTCCCGAAGGCGCATGGGGCAAGCTGTTCTACGACAGAAAAGCGGCAAGAGCAAGTGTTTATTACACAGAAGATGCGAAAGCCACCGTTTTGGTTGCGGCATATAATGGAAACAAGCTGATTGGAACGGAAATGGGCGAAGTTTCTATCAAAGCCTACGAAAAAGCCAGCTATAAATTAGAAACCCTCACCGAAGAAGGAGCAGACCGTTTAAAGGTTATGCTGTGGAACAGCGCAGAGGGCGGAAAAGCGATGGCAGATTATGTGGAGGTTGACTGCACAGAGCCTTATGATGTGAATGTGTATCTGTTAGGCGACTCTTTGTGCATGAGCTATGCAATCTCTTCCTATCCGCAGCAGGGCTGGGGATACTATTTCCACGAATTCTTCGGCGAGCGTGCCACAGTTCGTAACTACGCAGTTGGCGGCAGAACCGCCGTTGCAACATACTATGAGCAGAAGGCGTGGCCCCAGGTAAAATCCATGGCAGAGGAAGGGGATTATCTGTTCCTGGCGTTAGGTCTTAACGATTCCGGCTCTAAAGCGGATAGCTATGACCCCGAGCTTACCGATAGGCCCACCAAGTTCAAAAAGTACTTAAACCTCATCTGCGACGAAGCGCAGGAACTGGGTATGACGGTTATCTTCAACACCTTAACACCCACCATTCCCCAGAACAATGCAATTCCGAGACAGGACGC
>JAFQLU010000128.1 GCA_017396465.1 Clostridia bacterium
ATGGTATTCTCTGCGCCGAAAAGACCCTCGCAGATCCCTTTGATACCCACCTTCATCTCACAGCCGGCAGCGGAGGCTTCTTCCAGAGCCTTGGGGGAACCGGAGATAATATTACCATCGGCATCGTGAGACAAAACTTCGGTCCAATCGTCGTGGACGAGGAATCTGTAGGTATAGAAGTCATAAATAAAGTTGATAGCAGGTGCTTTGGTATCACTGCTGCAACCGTTGATATAGTGCATATGCTTCATCGGCTTGGGTGTTCCGCCGCCGTTAAACATTTCTGCAGGAGGAGTACCTATCGTTTCTGCGCAGCCTGCTCCGTCTAAATAGGGTCTTGCGGTTGCCTGCAGACCGTTTTGATTGTACATAAAAAAAGACATAGAAGGAGGGCCAAAACGGTCTGGCAGTGAGACAGGCTGGCGCAGTGTCATTATGGCTGCAACCCAGCGGTTATCGACCAGATAGGTGGCAGGAAAATCGGAAACTTCACGAATCAGCTGATCGTTATCGGACGAGGTGTCGATATGCTCGTTGTGGCGAAACTCGGTGTGGATGCGGAGGTCCGCACCGTTTTTGATGGCACTTTGCAGAGCTTTCTCACTGCCGCCAATGATATTCCTCTCCATATCCAGCGCAAGAACGCAATTGTTATGATCGGACATCATAAATACCCCCTTGGTTTTTCTTTTATTATACAATGTGGCTTGCCAAAAAACAATGCGGCAGGCGGACAACTTCTGAATGCGGATGTCTGTTTTTAGCATATTCTATTGCTTATTTTGCATATTTGCGATATAATTTAACAGTCGCGAGGTGAAACACATGAAAACATTATCCAGAATCTTTAAAATTAAAATTAGGGATATGGCATTCACTGTGAGTGTTGACAGTGCGTATATTTCAGAGAACACATATGGGAAAGACGTGTACAAACCAACGATTAACGGAAGACACTACCATGTGTGGCATGAATTTTTTATAGTCGGCGGGGAACCGGTGACATTGTATTATGGGGATAGGGAGCGGCAATACCGAAATTGCATTTTGATTATTCCACCATTCGTTGAACACTGCGCGCTCAGAAATGGGGATTACCGCATCATGGTTTCCTGTAAAGGGGACGGCAGTAAATTTGCGGATAGTTCTATGCACGCAAAGGAGCCGTTTGCCCTGCCGCTTAATGATTGTGTTATCGGGTATGCAAAAACAATCGAAAAGCATTTTTTTGACATGGGAGAATACAGTGAAGAAGTGATTGAGCTGCTGTTGAAGCTGATTCTGTTGGAAGCCTTATCGGCACAGAGAAAAGGGACGAAAAGCAATACAATTCGTAACGAGAGCTATCTCGTGAAATTGGAAGACATCTTATTCGACTATCAAAACGATATCAATCTTGGGATTGTAGCACGGAAGTTTGGGCTTAGCACAAAACAGATATCACGGATCATTCGTAAAAATTACGGTACGACGCTTTCAGACATGGTGCGCAGGAAACGGTTGGATGTAGCATGTGCGCTGCTGAAAAATACGGATATGGCAATTTCGGAGATTGTAACACATATCAATTTCCCCTCTGAGAGCGCATTTTATGGACAGTTTAAAAAGACATACGGAATAACGC
>JAFQLU010000129.1 GCA_017396465.1 Clostridia bacterium
ATAGGTCAGGGCGGGATAGTATGTGAAGGAAACGGTTGTGCCGGTTGTGGACTTCACATAGGTTGCTACACTGCTTAAAAAGCCGGTGAATACAAAAGACAGATGATTTGCCTGCTTATAATAATCCTTCGGCTTTGTGGTTTCTGCCTTAAGGGCATATACTTCCATCGGCACACCTGCAACAACAGACCGATAGTCTTTAAAATTCTGCGGATAATCGTTCATGGATGCGCTGATTTTGGTGTTGTATCTGGCATCAGATGTGTCATAGCTCTGCTCTAAACCGCACAGACCATTCAGCTGCAGAAGAATTGCCGCGATATCACGCATTGTTACAGCATTACCTGCGCCAAGTGCAGTGCCGGCATACAGCTTGATGCCATTATCTGCCGCATAGGACAGAACTAAGTTTTCCATGTTTGTGTCTTTTGCGTTTACGCAATCGCTATAATATGTATTCATATTCTTCAGCTGAACTGTTTTTCCGCCGCGACGAACTAAACCGTAAATCAGAGCAGAAAGAGTATCCTGCACGGAAGCTTTTGCGTTTGCAAATTCTGCATTATTGCAGGAGCTGCCCCACAGTTTATCGGATACCAGATATAAATCGTTTGCATATGCATGATCAATCAGCTTTTCGGGAAGCAAATCGAAGCCCTGATAGGACACAGATTTGCCGCCGGCAGACAGAACCATTGCCGCTCTTGCGATTTCAGCATTGTTGGGTGTGTAGTCTGCATGATATGCTTTTCCTTCAAAGATATCTACGCTTTCGTATGCACGAAGCAGAAGGTCTTCTTTCACACTGCTTGTAAAATCATACTGCTTGTTTTCAGAAACCACGGTTCTTGCACGGAGAATCAGCGTTGCGGCTTCTGCACGGGTTAAGGGACTATCCAGTCTTAAGTTCAGACCATCGTCACCTTGAATGAGACCAATGGTGTATGCCCAGGATGTGGCATTTTCATTGGTTCCCTGTTTTGATATGATAGACGGTGCGCTGCTGTTTGCAGGCGAACCGTTTCTTTTCCAGATTAAGTTGATAACATCGGAACGGAGCATTTCCTTATCGGGATAAATTTTTCCGTTCACGGGCTCAAGACCTGACCAGATGATATAATCATAGCCCCAATGAGCCGAAGATAAATCGGAGATGGTGCCGTTGTATGCACGGTCCCATTTACCAATCATTTTCACAAATTCTGCACGGGTTACGGGTTTGGAGGGTTTAAATGTTCCATCCTCATAGCCGTTTACCGTACCTTCATTGACCAATGTCATAACATTGTTATATGCCCAATGTTCTGCAGAAAGGTCAGAAAAGCTTGCGGCAGCTGCCACAGCCATCATAGATGCTGTTATAAGGAACGTCACCAGTAATGCTACTACTTTTTTCATGGTACATCACTCCTGAAATAAGGTTTCTTTCACCAGGTCAACCGCCTCTTTGGATATGTTGCAGGAAAGCTCATATATGGGCGTGTTAACAATGATATTTTGGATGATTTGCATGTGCTGCTTCATCATTTCTTCAAACACAGGCTTTCTTGTTTCGTTCACAAGACGTACCGCCGCTTCCACGGTGGAAAGACGGCGAATGGAATTTTCCTTCGCCTGCTTTAAAAATACGATTGCGCGCAGAGGCGCACCGATATTTTCGTTAATTTCCGTTTTTCCGCTCCAGGGCGTACCAAAGGCATAAAGCTGATTTCCTTGGTTACGGATAATCGGTGTATCGTCATTAAATAAAATGACATCTTCCGGATAGAATTTTTTCCAGAGACCGGTATGCGTCGACTTACCCGTCTCGGAAGGCGCAGAAAATAAAACGGCTTGTCCGCGATACGCAACAGCCGCTGAATGAAGCACAGTCGCACCGCGAACAGTCTGGCAAAATGCCATGATATCCCCCAAAACAAAATGCAGAAGATAATCTGTTGTAACATCTAAGTAATCCTTGATGTCAACATATTCAACGGTCGCGTTTCTGCACGCTTTATCAATATCTACCCGTACCAGATTCACGCGGTATTTGGAAAACTGCTTGATTGCAGTGTATCCTTCCTCGCCGCGGTCAATCCAATACCATGCATCAAGCCGGCGAAAATCCTTTCCCGCCGGCACTTCGATGCATTGATTTTCTTTGAATGTAACATTCAGGTCGGCGGAAACGGTTCCGCCAACCTGAACATGATATGCATTCAAACGATGCTTCAGGTAGGAAGATTCCCGACCCTCCACATGTAAAAATTCGTCTGCAATCCGATATAACATGTATATCTCTTAGCTTACAACCAGCTCGCCTTTTGCAAGACCTGTGCCTTCAGAAGACAAAACAATATCAACTAAATCACCGTTGCTCATGCCGGAAGCCTGACCTTTGTAAACTGTTGTGGGAACTGCAGCGATATTTTCTTTCAGCTGTAAACCAATTACGCTGATAACAGGTTTTTCATA
>JAFQLU010000130.1 GCA_017396465.1 Clostridia bacterium
AGCTGTCGAACGCAGTGAGACTGAGGGATTGTTTTAAAAAAACTTTCTTTTTGAGCATTATCTCAATTTTAAGCAAACACAATCCCTCCGAGTTTGCTACGCAAACCCACCTCCCTTTACACAAGGGAGGCTTTACCCTCTAGAGTTTTCTGCTAATTTTCTCTCTCTTCTATATAACTATTTTTATCTGATTCTCTCATGTTTCTTTTCTGTTCATCGGCAAAGCCTCTTTTCAACCACGCGACTATCGCGTGGTTTTCTTTCGACAAAAAGAGCCGCGAAGAATCGCGGCTCTCCATTATTTATTTACTTTACGCCGATTTCTTTATAGATGTCTGCCAGCTCGTCTTTTAACTGGTTTGCCTCTTCAGTCATAACCTTGCCGCCTGCAGTTTCCCATTCTTTTTCGAATTCTGCATATGCGTCGACAGGCTTGTCGCCGGTGATGATTTCACTCATAACAGCCATCTGTTTGTTTCTCAGGTCGATGATATAATCCGCAGAAGAGGGAACAACGTCAACCTTGAAGAAATAGTCTGTTAAAGAATATTTTTCGTCCAGCCACTTGTCTGCATAAGCGTTCCACGCATTGGATCTTGTGCTTCTGTAGGTGTCATAGTCCACAGGAGCGGGAGCCCAGAATGTGGGGCCTGCAAAATCGTTGGATAAGCCGTTGACTCTGCGTGCATCGCTTTCTGTGTAGTCACCCAGGAATTCAAAGTTCTGTGCCTTCGTGGTATCGGCAGATGCCGCCTGGTACTGCTCGCCTTCGTTACCGAGACGGATTTTGGTAGCCAGTTCTTTATCGGTAAACATTCCTTCAAACATTTTCAGCATACGGGAAACCTTTGCGCCATAGCCTTCTGTGTTACCGAAAGAAACAACGTGACAAGCTCTGCCCCATGCACGGACACCTGCTTTGCCTTCCGGACCTGTGGGCAGGAATCCGATTGCAACATCAGCGTCGGGGAAGTTTACTTTCAGCTTGTTGTCCAGACCGCTTTTATTGGTTGGATCAAAATAAGCACTACCTCTTACATAACCAATCTGACCGGAAACAAACAGATCAGAATCCGAGGTTCCTAAAAGGAAGTCGGGATGAATGATGCCCTCAGAATACCAGGTAGACAGCGTTTTTAACGCTTCTTTCGTTTCGGGTCTTAAGCCGCCGTAAATGATTTTGCCGTCCAGTTCTTCCCAGTCAAAGGGCAGAACGCCGTATGCACCAAAAATTTCGGAGAAATAGAAATGATAGTGCTGCTGGCTGATAGAAAGACCGTATGTATCCTTTTTGCCGTTGCCGTCGGGGTCTTCGTTGGCAAACTTATAAAATACATCATGCATTTCGTCTAATGTGTTGGGCACTTCCAGATTGAATTTTTTCAGCCAGTCTGCACGGTAAATTGACTGATGAGATTCCATATGGGAGTGATTAAAGTTGGGAACGCCCCAGTTTTTGTCCTCATATCTGGAATAAATCCATGCTGCAGGAGCATATTCGCACAGATAGTTATAATATTCCGGCGCATATTCTTTGATGGTTTCATAAGGAACTTCCACGACGAATTCCTGGTCCACATCCTGCACAACGTGCAGAGGATCCAATTCATAAATCAGGTCAGGAATTTCGCCGCCTGCCATCAGCATGGTCTTTTTGTCGTTAAACTTGTTTTGTTCATAGAACATGGGCTTAATTTCCACATTGTACTTTTCTTCCAGCTCCAGCTCGGGAATCGTTCCTTCTCCGGCGCCGGGATTTACGGGATAGCCCAGCCACTTCAGGGTCAGTGTTTCGTTGTTGTCGACAAACTTCTCACCGGCTTCAGAAGAACCGCTACCCGAACAACCTGCAAGCATACCGATGGTGAAAACGGCTGCAAGCAACGCGCAGATACTTTTTCTCATTTTCATACATAACTCTCCTTTATACTATTCTGTTTTGGCTTATACCATATTCATTATATATCAGATTTTTTTCCTTGTAAATGGACAATGTTACACAAAAATAGAATTATATTCCACGCTTGTCCGCTTCCGCCTGCTTTAAAGTGCGTTCCAGATTGAGATATTGTATATCGTACGGCAGATTCTCGCCTTTTATATAATCTGCATAAGCAACCTGATTTTCAGAATACAGAATGCACACTGCCCGCTTCACGCCTTTCGGGCGGGATTTGTCTAAAAAGTGGGCAATGTCGCCCAACCGTTCGTCTTTTACCTTGAGGCTATCGGGGAGCTTGCCGGAATTGTTGGTTTTCATGCGGTCTTTGCACATTTTGTCCCGAAGCACCATTTGGTCCACACCGGGAAGAGAGGAAAAATAGTCAAATACCTTGTTGGTGTATGCATCCAGGGGCATGGAAGCCTGCATGCCGAAGCCTTCAAACAAATCAAAGGGCGCCATACCGGACACCTCAAGCACATAGGCCAGCGAGGATTCAAACCGATGGGAATTATAAATTTTTTCGTTGGCATCCTCGGCATCGTGAATCCGCTCCATCTCCTGCTCCGTCAGCCATTTCGTGCTTTTCACGGTGTAGGGCGCAGTCGGGGCGCAGATAAAGCCATGTTCTTCCATTTCATCCCGGAGCCTGCTTCCGTAAAGAAGCTTTAAAAAGCCCAGCTGAAGCATATGTGCACCGATGGCAAAGGCGCGGTTAAAGCTTTCCCGAAAACTTTCAAGGCCTTCATAAGGAAGACCTGCAATCAAGTCGATATGGGTGTGGATATTCTGAAATTCCAGCACCTTTTTCACATTCCGGCACACTTTGTCTAAACTGTTTTTCCGTGTGACGGTGGCAAGGGTGGTTTCATTAAAGCTCTGGATGCCGGCTTCAATCTGGAAAAGCCCTTCGGGCGCTTTGGATAAAAGCTCTAAAGTGCTATCTGCCAAAATATCTGCCGCCACCTCAAAATGGAAGCAAACCTTGGGCATATGGGGCGCCTGCTCCAGCACAAAGGAAATGATTTCGTCGGTGCGCTTTCTGTCGGCGTTAAAGGTGCGGTCCACGAATTTTACTGTCCGCACGCCGCTGTTCCACAGAAGAAGGAGGTTGCATTTTACATATTCCATATCAAAATACCGCACGCCGCGACATCCGCCTGAAAGACAAAAGGCGCAGGAAAAGGGGCATCCGCGGGAGGCTTCAAAATAGGCAAGTCTTCCGGAAACGGCTTTGCAATATTCCTCCGTGTAGGGGCTCTCTAAGCTGTTTAAATCCGGCTCGGTGTAGATGGCGTCTATCACGTTTTCTCCATTTTCCCGATAACAGATGCCGAAGCCTTGGGGGATAGCGGCATGCTTGGCAAGCGCCGAAAACAGCGCCGTCATTGGCTTTTCGCCCTCGCCCCTTTGCACATAATCCACATCATTTCTTGCCAAGTATCGCTCCGGGTTGTAGCTAACCTCAGGGCCACCCAGCACGATGGTGATTTCCGGTTTTTCCAGGCGGATTCGTTCCGCCACCAAAAGCACCTGCTCGATATTCCAGATATAGCAGGAAAACGCCACCACCTGCGGATGGTATGCGTATATGCGCTCTATCACGACATCTGCCGCCGTGTGGATGGTTTCCTCCACGATATGACACGAAACACCTTCCGCGTGTTTGTCGGCATAGGCTTTGATATATCGCACCGCCGGATTGGTATGAACATATTTTGCGTTTAACGCACACAGAACCGCTTGCATTTTTTGCTCCTTTTTGTTTTTAGAAAGAACCGTCCCCGGATATGCAGGAACGGTTCTGTTTTTTATATTTTTATACTTCCAAATAGCCGTGAATCAGTGGCCATGCTTCGTCGGGATAGAACTGATGTCCGCCATCGCCGATAACCAGCGAGCAGTTTTCTTCTTTGCCGTAAGCCTTATATGCGTTTTCAATCAGCGCCATGCTTTCTTTCACACCGGGCAGGGGGAAAATGGGGTCGTCTTTTCCGCACACGGTAACCAGCTTTCTCGGCGCAATCAAGCCGCCCAAATCGCCCATATCAAAGTATTTGCGGATATAGGGGATGTAGTTACAGGGGCAATGGTTCATGGCGATAATGGATGCCTCATAGGTGCATACAGCACAGGAAGGCACGGAAACGGCGATTCGCTCGTCCATACAGGATGCGTAAAACGTTGCGGTACCGCCGCCGGAGTTACCGAGGCACACCACACGGTTTTCATCCACTTCGTCTGCAAAATGAGTCAACACGGCGTCGATAGTACGGCTGATATCCCACACACGTTCCCCAATGGCAGTTCTACCGATTAAGATAGCCGGAATCGCCTGATTGTCTCCTGCGCAGCATGCAGGTACGGGGGAATCGGGGTTGCCCATCACGCCCATGTAGCGCTGCTCGATGGCAACGGCAACGCAACCTTCCTTTGCGGCACGAACGGCAAAATCTCTGCCGCCAGCAATGGAATTTGCGTCTTTTTCAAATTTGGGCTCACCCAAAGAAATATGCATACCGGAGGAATGGCCCTGCAGGCAAATTACCAAAGGTGCTTTTCCCTTCAGGTCTGTTTTCTTCACCAAACAACAAGGCACAAAATAGCCTTCTTCACTCTGGAAGGTGAATTTCGTAAAGGTTAAACCGTCTCTTTCGTAAGACGCTTCGGCAGAAAACATGTCCTTCTCGGGCGCAACCAGCGGAAGACCCAAAAGCTCTTCCAGCTTTGCTTTGGCACGGCTCTGCCAGGCGGCAATGTCTTCTTTTCCGTCATAACGGTAAGAGGGGGTGATATTTTTAATTACATTAACAAGATGTTCATGAGATGTCATAATCTACATTCCTTTCCTTCTTGGTTTTGTTACCTATATCATACTGGAAACCACCGCCATTTGTCAATAGGTTTTGCAGAAAAAAACACAGCAAACCCAAAGATTTGCTGTGTGATTTTTATAAATCTTTCAAAGTCTTTTCTCCCCTTGTGTGGTGTGCGCATTTTCCTACGCCCTTTTACAGTCTTTCGAATGTCCACATCGTATCCGCATCCGTATCCTTTTCCTTCGGGATAGCGCAGATACTCAGGCAAACCTTGTTGCCGTCCACCTTTTCGTAAATCACGGAAGGCAGATACTCCTCATCCAGCTGATTTTTCAGTTTATCGTACCGCATAAACTCCAGCATCGCACGGTGGTATTCCGGCTTCACATTTTCACGCACATAGCGCGCATAAATTTCGCTGAAGTTTTCATCACGGTCGGAATAAGGCTTCAGATACGAAGGAATCAGGAGCGGTTCAGCCTTATCGGTTTTTAAGGATACGCAGTAAATGCCATAGTACCGTCTGGTTGCAACCTCCAGCGCCGCGTCCACGGCATGGATACCGGTTTTTAAGTGCTCAACCACACTTCCTTCCGATTTGATATTTCTCTGCTGGCTCTTTCTCTGATAGTAACGCGCCTTGTCCTCATACATGATTTTTTCGGCATCCGTTACCAGCTCTTCCATACCACACTCTCCTGTGCCTGTGGCGATACCAACAGAAATATGATATTTCATTTCTTCAATCTGCGCCGTTGCCGCCTGCATTCTGGCTTCCGCTTCTGCTTGGGACACGTGCGCGTCAATCACCAGGAACTCGTCGCCACCCATGCGATAGGTTTTTCCCTCGGGGAATTTCAGGCGGATGACCTCGCCGATATATTTCAGCATGCGGTCGCCTGCGGCATGACCGTAGGTATTGTTGAAATAGTGCAGCTCATTGACGTCAATGTATACACAGCACAATCCCTTCGGAGCAACCTCCTCGTAGGGTCTGATATCGTTATTGTACGCCATACGGTTTGCCATAGCGGTTAAGGGATCCGTCAGCGCCATTTTTTCTGTTTTGTCCAGATGCTTTTTGTTATACACCGCCAAGGAGAAACAAACGGCAACATCACGGAGCAAAATCACTTCGTCGT
The DNA here is from genome assembly GCA_017396465.1 of Clostridia bacterium. Classification (GTDB taxonomy): domain Bacteria; phylum Bacillota; class Clostridia; order UBA1381; family UBA9506; genus Congzhengia. The sequence goes on from JAFQLU010000130.1 coordinate 5,904, forward strand.
GGCTTTTGGCGTTGATGGTGCCCACAAAGCCGGTAACGTCCTGGTTGTTTACAATAGCAAAGCTGATTTTCTTGATAAAGTGCCGTTTGGCAAAATTGTAAAACGCCGGGTTATCTTTTAAGAATCTGCGGTCTATGCGGATACGATATACCAGCACATCGCCGCCCGGCGCAACATTCTGCACAGCCGCATAGCTCATCAGCTTTGCAATCAGCTGCTTGCGCTCTTCCTTGTCTAAAAGCTGGTCTGCCTTATCGGGGCGGATATAGATGTAGCTTTCGCCTAAGGTATCTAAAAAGAAGGTGGAACGGGCGTTTACAAAATCCGTGAACTGCTTCAGCGCCAGCTGAATACTTTCTGCACGGTTATTAAACTGCAGAAGCAGCTTACGCATATCGGATGCGCAATGCTTTTTCGCTGATTTTTTCCGTTCCTTGCGGAATATCAGGGCAACATAGGTTGCAACAATTGCAAAAACCAGAAGCACAATCAAAAAGATAAAGGTAACGGTATTGTGTGCTTTGGCAAACACCACGGATTCCGGCTTGCCCATTAAAATTCTCCAGTCGGAAAAGCTCAGGTCCGTGTAATAAGTATAGTAAAACTCGGACATCGTCATAGAACGGAAAGAGGCATAACCGCTGTTTCCCTCTGTGATATCCGTCAGGAGCCTGTCAAAGGAAAAGCCGTCCTGAAACTCTGCAGAAGCCACACCGGTGACGTTGCCGAGCTCATCATTTCTGGTGTCGGCAATATAGTTGCCGCTTGTGCCTTCAATAATCAAAAGGTCGGCTTCCTGCATTTTTGCCTTTTCTCCAAAAAAATTTTCCAGTTTTTGAAGGTCCACGGCGCCATACAGCATGGCAACGGTTTCACCACCGGACACAACGGGAACAGCACTTCTCACGATTTCCACATCCGGGTTCGTGATATCCTTGATTCTTCCGCTGATATACTCACCCTTCTTCGCTTCTTCTTCAAAGGACAAATACGCCGAAGCGTCGGAAACGCCTGCCTTTGTGGTGAAGGTTCCGTCGGGAGACAATATCCCAACACTCTCCAAAAGACCGATTTCTTCAAAAGAATCAAACAATAGTGCGTAGCTTTCGCCGTCTGCATAAAGCTTGGAGGCAAAGCTTGCCATGGTCAGAAGATTTTCCCGGTCGGAAATCATCTGCAGATTGATATTACTTTTTAAGCTTTCGGTTTGCACACGCAGATTAGAGTATGCCTCCTCCTCTGTGTGCTGCACCATAAAGAACACCATGGAAAACAGCACAACAACAAGCATGATTAAGGCAACACCCGTGTAAAAAAGGCTTGCGTAGCTGATTCTGGTTTTTTGTGTTTTTTGCGCTTTCTCTCGTTTTCTCACATCTTCACTTCTTCCTGTTTTTCTTTCAGGTTCCCCCTGTATGTGCGAACAAAGTCTTCACAAACCGTTGCAGGATGCACTTTGGAATAGTACCACCCCTGCACAAAGTCGCAGGTGGAGGCGGAAACAAAGGCGTTTTGCTCTTCCGTTTCCACGCCTTCGCACACAACCTGTTTCTGCAGGTTCTGCGCCAGCGCTATCATACCGTAAAACAACTGTTTTCCGTTTTCGGTGTTGGTTTTGAGCAAAATGTCTCTGTCGATTTTTACGATATCAATGGGATAATCGCAAAGGTTGGAAAGTGCCGTGTAGCCGCTTCCCATATCGTCCAGCGCCACGCGGAAGCCCATCTTCTTGCACGCCGTCAGGTTGTTTTGCGCCGTGGTTCTGTTTTTTTCCATAACATCCTCGGTGATTTCGATAATCAGCTTGTTGCGGTCAAAAATATACCCTTCCGAAATGGAACGGATTTTTTCCCGGAACCCATCCTCCGAAAGAGTGATGCGGGTGAAGTTACAGGAAATGCTGATATCACCGAACTCCGTCCGATGCCATTTATGCAGCTGTCGGCACACGGCGTCAAACATATAATAATCCAGTCTGGATATGGTGCCGGTGGATTCCATGGCACCGATGAATTTTCCCGGCAGAAGCAGCCCCTCTTCCGGGTGTTCCCAACGGGAAAGCGCTTCTGCAGAGGTGATTTCTTTGGTTTTGTTATCTGCAATAAACTGCAGATACAGCTTAAACTCCTGGTTCTCAAACCCACGGCTGAAGCCTTCAATCAGCTTCTGCTCCTCTGCCTGCTTACTGATTAAGCTTTCGTCGCAATAGGTCATCACCGTGTTGGTGCCCACGATTTTGGAGCATCTGCCACGAAGATTGATAATGAGAAGCTCTGTGTTTTCATCCTCTGCACGCAGGTTATACATTGCCGCATGGTACATGGGAAGTATTTCTTTTTTGTTTCCTTCCACGGAAACATTCAGCTTTTCCATGATGCGTTCCATTTCCTGCTCTGCCTCTTCCCGGTTTTTGCTGCGGAAGGCAAAGGCAAAGCCGCTTTCCGTGATTCTTGCAACAAAATTTCCCGGTGTTGCATAAGGCAGAAGCACGCCTGCGGCGTATTTCATAGCCTCTGCAAAGGTGGATTCACCGTAATACATCTGCAGACAGCTGCCGTCTGCAATGATATAGGCAATATAATACATGGTTCTGGAAGACGGCGGAATGGTGTTATGAAAATGATGTTCAAAATACGCAAGGTTACCGATACCGGTTTCCTCGTCCGTCCGTTTCGTTTCCGCCACGATTTTTTTCGTCCGGTCCGCCTCCTGTCTTAACAGGAAGAAGGCAACCAGAATCAGCGCGATGACGCAAAGCATTCCTAAAATAACCATCACGCGTCTGTGATTTGGTCTGGTAAACTTATCAGAAACCAGGTATCCGTTGATTTCCTCCTGGGAAAGACCGGATAGAGCCTGTTTTATTTTTTTGATTTCGCCCGCGCCTGCCGATTTGGTAAAAGCAAATCCCACATGCACGGTTTTCCCCTGCTGTGTGTAGGAAAACACGGTTATACTTTCCTTGGCAAAGGAATTTTTCCCGTCTTCCACATAGGCAGAAACCATCTGCACCTTTCCGCTTTCAGCCATCTGCGCCGTTTTGCGTTTGCCGTCTATGTATACGAAATTGATACCCGTTTCCTCCGACACACGCCGAAGCACCTCGGGAAGCACGCCGTCGAACCGTTTTTTCTCGGAATCGTAATATTCCACGGGATAGAAATCGTTATTTCCTGCCACATACACGGTGTCCGGTTTCCGTTTGCCCAGCGAACCCGTTGTTACGGAAGCACAGACGGGAAGCACCGCTGTCAGCAGCACCAGCATCGCTAACATGCAAACTCTCAATGATTTACGTTTCATGTCAATCGTCCCTCTTGTTTTCTTTATTCAGACAACACAGGCAGAATTTCAGCCTGCCACAACATTTGTGTCTTCCGGTTCTTTTCCGACAGACTGCAGTTCCTCATCCAGTGCGCGAAGCTGTCTGTCCGTTTTGTCCAGCAGTTCTTTGATTTGTCTGCGGATTTCGTCCACACCGTCGGAGCATTTCATAATTTTTTCTTCCACAAGAGCATTTCGTTCGGTGTTTTCCCGCATTTCTTTTTCGTTTTTCGCCGTTGCCGCGGATTTCAATTCGTCTGCAAACCGTCTTGCGTCCACAATCACGGCAGAAACCTTTTCTGTTTCTTTTTCAGCACGGGTTTCCGCCTCCGAAAGCTTTTCACGCAAGGATGCAATTTCCTGCTGCATTGCCTCAATCTCTTTATTTTTTTCTTCCTCAAGCAAAGAAAGCTTTCGTTCCATATCATTTTTCAAAAAGAGAATGTATTCGCACACCTCTTTTTTGGAATATCCGAACATTGTTTTTTTGAAATTTTCTGCCATGATACGCGCCTCCTGCAATCATTCAATCTGTTTATTTCCATATTTTTAGAAGATACAGCTATACATAGTTTATTATATCTCATATTCTCTTTTTCGTCAATACCCCATCGTAAAATCATATAACCACAGGCGCACAGGCGTGAAAAATTTGCTTTTTTTGTTTTTTTGTGCTAAAATAAGCGAGAAGAAAGGGAGTGTTTTTATGTTTACCTATGCCTACGAGCCCAGATACGGCGATTTTAAAGATTATGACACCATAAAAACCGGAATGCTTTTAGATGCGGTTCAGGATGTTTCCACCAGAGACTCTGCCCGTTGCGGATACGGTTTAAAGAGCCTGAAAAAAGGCGGTCTTGCCTGGCTGCTTCAGGGCGTTAATATGACATTTTTCCGTCCGGCAAAGCCTTATGAGGTGATTTCTGCCTCCACGGCGGTGAAAACCTTAAAGGGTGCAACCTCTGAGCGCGGATGTATTTTAACGCAGAACGGCGAGGTGATTGCCCACTCCATCGCAAACTGGTTTTTGTTTGACACCAATAAGGGGCGCATCGCCCGTGTGACCGACGAAATGATAGAGGCTTATACTTTTCACGATTTTGAGGGCGACACCTTTACCTACGAAAAGCTTCGTCCCATGCAGGATGTTCCTTTCCTATACACCGTTCGCGTGTCCAATAAGGACATCGACACAAACCGCCATTTGAACAACCAGCGCGGTGCCGATATGCTGACGGATGCTCTCCCCTTCGATTTTCCGATAAAGAAGCTGAACATTCTTTATAAAAAGCAAGCCTATTTAGGTGAAATATTAAAGGTCTGCACAAAAGAAATCGAAAACGGCTGCTATGTGCATCTGGAAAACGATGCAGGCGAGGTTTGCGTTTGCGGCACGTTCATAACAGAATAAAGGAGTCCTTTTTTCGGAAACAGTAAAAGAGAATGGCTGACAGTCTTTATCGCGGATGCGAAATCCAAGGGACTGTACGTCAGACCATTTCATCTCTTATTATAAAAAAATAAGTGCAAGTAATCAACTACATCAATAGTTAATTGACTTACACTTTTATTGTACCA